>NZ_AYSF01000049.1:0-75959 GCF_000498995.1 Geobacillus thermopakistaniensis | reverse complement strand
TGATGTCCGTCTTCTCCGCAATCTCCTTCTTGGCGGGATTAAGCACTCGTTTTTTGAAATTGTGGTATTCTGAATACTTGTCCCCTGCTCCAACCATCATCCGCAAATCATCCAGACGAATCACGACCTCGCCCATATACTGCCAACGTTTTAAAAGCTCTTACTCCATCCGTATGTACGAGCTTTTAAAACGTTGGCAGTATATGGGCGAGGTCGTGATTCGTCTGGATGATTTGCGGATGATGGTTGGAGCAGGGGACAAGTATTCAGAATACCACAATTTCAAAAAACGAGTGCTTAATCCCGCCAAGAAGGAGATAAAAGAGAGCCGAAAATCCTCTTTTTTGCGGGCCAACTGCTCGCGCACCGATTCGTAATATTGCTCTGCCTGGCGGCGAAGCTTGGCTGCTTCTTCCTTGGCGGCGGCGACCGCTTCCATCTCCCGCTGCCGATCGTCGACGGACGATGGAAGATCGGAAACATGGCGCTGCACGACGATCGTCTTTTTCCCAGCGCGCGCCGCCAATTTCGGCGCTTTAATGACGTTAGACAATAATATCATCTCCTCCCCCGCGCGCGATGACGATTTCTCCAACCTCTTCGAGACGACGGATCACGGCGACGATGCGCGATTGCGCCTCCTCGACATCACGCAGCCGGACTGGCCCCATATATTCCATTTCTTCTTTGAATGTCTCGGCCATTCTTGTCGACATGTTGCGGAAAATAATGTTTTTCACTTCGTCGCTCGCTACTTTCAGCGCCAACATGAGATCGTTGTTGTCCACCTCGCGGATGACGCGCTGAATGGCGCGGTGATCGAGCGTCACGATATCTTCAAAGACAAACATCCGTTTTTTAATTTCCTCGGCCAGTTCCGGGTCTTGAATTTCCAAGGCATCCAAAATCGTCCGCTCCGTGCTCCGGTCGACTTGGTTCAGCACTTCCACGACCGCCTCAATTCCGCCGGCTTGCGTGTAATCTTGCACGACGGTCGCGGACAGCCGCCGCTCCAAAATTTGCTCGACTTCGTTGATAATCTCCGGCGATGTGCTGTCCATCAGCGCGATGCGCCGGGCGACATCCGCCTGCATTTCCTGCGGCAGCGCCGATAAAATTTGCCCTGCCTGTGCCGGCTCCAAATACGAAAGAATCAGAGCGATCGTTTGTGGATGTTCATTTTGAATGAAGTTTAACAGCTGCATCGGGTCGGCTTTGCGGGCGAAATCAAACGGCCGCACCATCAGCGCTGATGTCAGGCGGTTGATGATCTGCATCGCCTTATCCGGGCCGAGCGCTTTTTCAAGCACTTCTTTCGCATAGGCGATGCCGCCTTGGGCAATGTAATCTTGCGCCAAGGCGAGCTGTCGAAACTCTTCAAGCACTTCCTCTTTTTGTTCGGCCGTCACTTGACGGACGTTGGAAATTTCTAGCGTCAGCTTCTCAATCTCTTCCTCGGATAAATGTTTATAGACAGAGGCCGACACATCCGGGCCGAGGGAAATAAGCAGGATGGCTGCTTTTTGCCTGCCCGACAGCCCGCCTTTTCGTTCGCGCTTTGCCATACGCCGTTCCCCCTACTCTTCCGATAGCCACGTTTTTAATAGTTTTGCAAACTCATCCGGCTTTTCTTTCGCCAGCCGCTCAAGCTGTCGACGGCGCAACGCTGCCTCCGTCTCCGGCGGCTCCGGCAAATCCGGCTCCGTCGAAAGCGGCGGAGTGAACAAGTGTTCTTCTTCCTCTTCCTCGTCTTCACGGCGGCGGCGCAACCAGAGGAACAACAGCAAGGCAACGAGCAACAGCGCTCCTGCACCGGCCGCATACCACCACCACGCCGGCCGATCCGGCGTTGATTCGGTGAATGTCGGCTTGCCGTTGAATTTTTGCACCGAAACGACGATGCGGTTGTTGATGTCTTGATCAGTGAGCGTTTGCGCCTCGCTTTTGTCAATTGACGTCCGAACGATCGTTCCTAGCAGTTTTTGAATATCATTGACCGTCTCGGGCGGCAGCGAGTTCGGATCATTAGGGTCAGGCGGCTCGACCATCACTTGGATGCCTAGGTCGCGGATTTTATATGGACTTTCGACGATTTGCTTTTTGATTTTGTTTACCTCATTGTTGATCGTCTCTTCGGTTCGTTCATAGTTGCCGTTTGTTGCGCCGTTTGCGTTTTGGTAGCCCGGCACTTCGTTCGCGCCCGTTCCAGCGGCGCCTCCGGGCGGCGCACCGCTCCCGGAGTACGTCTCTTTAATGCGCTGAACGCTGACGGCAATACCTTGCTTCGTTTTCTCGTCCACTGGAGAAACCAAATTTTCTTCTCGTTTCTCCTGCGTAAAGTCGACATCCGCCGTCACGGAAACGACGACTTTATCCTGCCCCATCATCGTGCCGAGCAGTTGCTGCACTTGGCGTTGAATGTCACGCTCGATCTGCTTTTTGATTTGCTGCTGCGAGGCGAATGTCGTTCCTGTCGAATTTTCGCCGTCGTTTTTTAAATCGTAATACTCAAAAAACTGATTCATAATGACGATATTATCTGTAGAGAGATTCGGAACACTTTTGGCGACGAGATGATAGAGCGCTTTGATTTGCTCGTCGCTGAATTGATAGCCCGGCTTCGTCTTCAGCACGATCGAAGCCGAGGCTTCCCCTTTCTCATCGGAAACGAATACGCTCGGCTGCGGAAGGTTGATCATGACTTTGGCGTCCTCGACGCCGTCGATCGTCTTGATCAAGTTGGCGAGCTCCGTTTGCATCGCCTTCAGCTTCACCATATTGAACTCGTTATCCGTCATGCCGAAGCTCGCGTTTTGGCCGAAAAATGAATAGTCAATGACTCCACTGTTCGGGATGCCTTCAGCAGCGAGCTCGACTTTCAGCGCGTCCACTTGCTCTTTCGGCACTTTAATCGTCGTCCCGCCGTCCGCCACTTCGGCCGGAACGCCGCGCTGGTCAAGCGTTGCTTTAATTTGCCCCGCTTCTTGCGGCGACAAATTGCTGTAGAGGGGCACCATTTCCGTCCTTGTGGCGAAAAAGACGCCGACGCCAACGGCCAAAAGCACGGCCGCTGCCGCAGTGAGCACGAGCCATTTCTGTTTTTTTGTCCGTTCCTGCCAAAACGCGCGAGCGCGGCTCCACCACTCTTTCCATTTCCTTCTCATACAATTCCCCCGATGATCCAATACCTGCCGCCATAGCGCAACAATGGCGGCGGCTTCCGTATGTATTGCGATTCATTGCTGCTACAATGGCATGCGCATCATTTCTTGATACGCCTCGATCGCTTTGTTGCGGATCTCCAGCGTCAGCTGCAGCGTGATGCTCGCTTTTTGCGCGGCGATCATCACATCATGCAACTGAACGTTCTCCCCGCGAACGAGCTTTTCCGTCAGCGCATCGGCTTGAATTTGCGCTTCGTTCACGCGGTTGAGCGCCTCTTTGAAAAATGCGGCGAATTGCTTTTGCGCCTCAGCCGGCTTCGCTGGGGGCGAAACGGCGGAAGACATCGTCAGCCCAATGCGGCTTGCTCCATCAATCATCGTTTATCCCCCTCGCATGCTATTTCCCGATCTCGAGCGCCTTCATGAGCATTCCTTTTGAAGCATTCAACACCGTAACGTTCGCCTCATACGAACGCGTCGCCCCGATCAAGTCCACCATTTCTTTCAGCGGGTCGACGTTTGGCAGACGCACATAGCCGTCGGCGCCCGCATCCGGGTGATTCGGGTCGTAGACGAGTTTAAACGGCGCCGGATCATCGACAATTTCGCGCACCCGCACTCCGCCGTCCACCGCGTCGGCACGGCCGAGCGCAGCCTGCAAATAGCCCGAAAACGACCCGCTGCGCGGTTCAATGATGACCATTTTGCGGCGGTACGGCTCCCATTCGCCGTTGACAAGGCGGGCGCGCGTCGTATCGACGTTAGCGATGTTGGAGGCGATCACGTCCATGCGCAACCGTTGGGCGGTCAACGCCGAAGCCGAAATGTTTAGACTTTGAAACAAAGACACCCGTTATTTCCCTCCTTTAATCACTGTTTTCAACGTTGTAAATTTGCCGTTGAGCCGCTCGATTAAGGCATTGTAATAAATTTGGTTTTCTGCTAGTTTTGACATTTCCTGATCGATATCGACACTGTTTCCATTATGATTGTAACTCACCGTTGTGTCCGTCGTCACGATGATTTTTCCATTTTGTTCGTTTGGAAACGAAAAATGCTTCGGATTCGTCCGTTTGGCCTCAAGCCGAAACGCCCGTTCCAATTCAGCCTGAAAGCGCACATCTTTCGCCTTATAGCCCGGCGTATCGGCGTTGGCGATGTTGTCGGCGATCGCCTGTTGGCGAAGCGCAGCGTAGCGAAGCCCTTGTTCAAGCCAACCGATCGTCGCTGAAAAGAGCGCCAATGGAATCCCCTCTTTTCTCCTATTTTTCGACAATTTCTGCTAGTTTTCATTTTACGGGAAAGAAAACCCAATGTATAGACGGAACTTGGTACTATTTTTCGACGATGCCATTACAGAAAAACGATGCCAAGGATGTTTGTCAAAACAAAAAACCCGCCGGGCCAAAATACCCAGCGGGCTTAGGCGGCTGCGCCGTTCAGCTCGATTTCAATTTTTCAAGTTCGCTTAAAAACTTGTCGTTCAATACTTTAATGTACGTTCCTTTCATGCCGAGTGAACGCGATTCGATCACGCCGGCGCTTTCTAGTTTGCGCAGAGCATTGACAATGACCGAGCGGGTGATGCCGACGCGGTCGGCGATTTTGCTCGCGACAAGCAGTCCTTCCGTTCCGTCAAGCTCCTCAAAAATGTGTTCGATCGCCTCAAGCTCGCTGTAAGAAAGGGAGCTGATCGCCATTTGCACGACCGCCTTGCTGCGCGCTTCCTCTTCAATTTCTTCCGCCTTTTCACGCAGAATTTCCATGCCGACGACCGTCGCACCGTATTCAGCCAAAATGAGATCGTCATTGTCAAACTCGCGGTCAAGGCGCGATAAAATGAGCGTGCCGAGCCGCTCGCCTCCGCCGTTGATCGGAACAATCGTCGTCAAGCCGGTTTTGAACAAGTCACGATTTTCCACTGGAAACGCCGTATATTCGCTATTAATATCAATATTAGGAGACGTTTCCGTAATGTTGAACAAGTTTTTCGTGTATTCTTCCGGAAACTGGCGCTCCTCCAGCATTCGCTTCATCCGTTCGTTTTCAATCGATTGTTTAATGGCGAATCCAAGCAGTTTGCCGCGGCGGCTGACGACAAACACATTGGCTTCAATCACTTCGCAAAGCGTTTCTGCCATTTCTTTAAAATTGACCGGCCGCCCGGCCGCCTTTTGCAACATGGCGTTGATTTTCCGCGTTTTCTCTAGCAAGTTCATTGATTTCATCTCCTCCTCATAAAATAAACTCGCTTAAATCTTTGTTTTTGACGATGCTGCCGAGTTTTTGCTCGACATATTGCGGTGTGATGACGACCTTGTCGATTCCGATGTCCGGCGCCTCAAACAGCAAGTCTTCCAGCAGTTTTTCCAAAATCGTGTGCAACCGGCGCGCACCGATGTTGTCGGTCGTCTGGTTTACTTCAAACGCCACCTCGGCAATCTTACGAATAGCATCGTCAGAAAATTCAAGACTTATACCTTCTGTTGCCAAAAGAGCTTGATATTGTTTAATGAGCGCGTTATTCGGCTCGACTAATATTCTTACGAAATCGTCGACCGAAAGTTTCGCAAGTTCGACGCGGATCGGGAAACGGCCTTGCAGCTCAGGGATCAAATCCGACGGTTTCGCCATATGGAACGCGCCGGCGGCGATGAATAAAATATGGTCTGTTTTCACCGGTCCGTACTTCGTCATGACGGTCGACCCTTCGACAATTGGCAAAATGTCGCGCTGCACCCCTTCGCGCGAGACGTCGGCCGAGCCGGACACCGCTCCGCTGCGGGCGATTTTGTCGATTTCATCGATAAAAATGATGCCGGACTGTTCAGCCAGGCGGACGGCCTCTTGCGTCACTTCATCCATGTCGATCAGCTTTTGCGCTTCCTCGTTGATGAGCACTTTGCGCGCTTCACTCACTTTGAGACGCCGCTTTTTGCGCCGCTTCGGCATGAGGCTGCTCAAGGCGTCCTGCATGTTCATCCCCATCTGCTCAATGCCTGCCCCTTGCAAAAAGTCAAACCATAACGGCGTCTGTTCCTCGATTTCAATCGTCACCATCTCGTTCTCCAACTGCCCGTTTGCCAACTGCCAAGCAACTTGGCGCCGCTTTTGTTCCACCTGTTCATCCTCATGGCTGTAGCTGTTGTCCGCTTGGGCTCCTTGGCCGCCAAACAGCAGCTCAAGCGGATTTTTGATTGTCTGCTTTGGCTTGCCCGGAACAAGCAGTTCAACAAGCCGCTTGTTCGCCTGCTGTTCAGCCCTGTCTTTCACTTCGTTCATTTTTCGTTCTTTCACGAGCCTAACTGACGTTTCCACCAAATCGCGCACCATCGATTCGACGTCGCGCCCGACATAACCGACTTCGGTGAATTTCGTCGCTTCGACTTTGATGAACGGGGCGCCGACGAGTTTGGCGAGCCGGCGGGCGATCTCGGTCTTCCCGACCCCGGTCGGGCCGATCATTAAAATGTTTTTCGGCATCACTTCATCGCGCAATTTTTCATCGAGCAAACTGCGGCGGTACCGGTTGCGAAGCGCGATCGCCACCGCCTTTTTTGCCTCTTTTTGCCCGACGATGAACTGATCGAGCTTTTCGACAATCTGCCGTGGAGTCAACGTTTCCGCCATCATCGGCCTCCTCCTTTTTACAGCTCTTCGACAATAATATGGCCGTTCGTATAAACGCAAATGTCAGCAGCGATCTCGAGCGCCGCCTTGGCAATCTCTTTCGCGGTCATCGAGCCGCCGGCGTACTTCTTCAACGCACGCCCAGCAGCCAACGCATACTGACCGCCCGAGCCGATGGCAAGCATGCCATCATCCGGCTCAATCACTTCGCCCGTGCCGGAGACAAGCAACAAATGCTGTTTGTCCATAACAATGAGCATCGCCTCGAGGCGGCGCAACACTTTATCGCTCCGCCACTCTTTCGCCAGCTCAACCGCCGCGCGCGGCAAGTTGCCATTCCATTGTTCGAGCTTGCCTTCAAACATTTCAAACAGCGTAAACGCGTCAGCGACGGAGCCGGCAAAACCGGCGAGCACGTTTCCTTGGAACAGCCGCCGCACTTTTTTCGCTGTATGCTTCATGACGACCGCATTGCCGAACGTCACTTGGCCGTCTCCAGCCATGGCGGATGCGCCGTTATGGCGGATGGCAAAAATTGTCGTCGCATGAAAGGCTCCCATCATTTCCCCTCCTTGCCTGCGGGTTACGCCCGCGGATGCGCCTGCAAATAAATATGCCGCAGCCGGTCTTTCGTTACATGTGTATACACTTGCGTCGATGACAAATGCGCATGACCGAGCAGTTCCTGCACCGAACGGAGATCGGCCCCTTCGTTGAGCAAATGAGTCGCAAACGTATGCCGAAGCACGTGCGGGCTGATGTTTTGCGTCAGCGCAGCGGCTTCGACAATCCGATCCAAAATATGGCGCACTCCCCGAGGCGTGAGCGGATTGCCTCGGGCGTTGACAAATAAATAGCGGTGGTCCGCCGGCAGCTTTCTTGTCAGTTCGCGTCGGCCCCTATGGATATACCGTTCAAGCGCTTCGCGGGCCGGACGGCCGAACGGAACGTAGCGCTGCTTGTTTCCTTTGCCGTGAATGAGCACGGTTTCCGCAACAAAATCGACATCAGACAGCTGTATGTGACAACATTCACTAACCCGAGCGCCAGTCGCGTACAACAACTCAAGCAGCGCCGCATTGCGCTGGCCTAGGGCCGTATTTTCATCATTGACAAGAAACAATGCTTCTAATTCTTTTGGGTATAAAAAATTAGGAATTTTTTGCTCTTTTTTCGGCAGTGTCGCGAGCGCAAACGGGTTTTCGGCCGCCCGCCCTTCGCGCAACAAAAACTTGTAAAAGCTGCGCAGACTCGAAATTTTGCGGGCGACCGAACGGCTGGCCAACTGTTGCTCGTATAGTTTCGTCAAATATAAACGAACGTGGCTGTAGGACACTTCATTGAGCGCGCCGATTCCTTCCTCATCCATAAACCGGAAAAACTGCTCAATGTCACGCCGGTAACACACAATAGTATATTGTGAATAATTTTTCTCGATTTGTAAATATTCCATGAATAATTGTAACGCAAGTTTCGAATTCTCCATCGCCTCACCCCGCAACGGCTACTACATCGTACCATATTCATCCGCATGAATGCAACTGTTTTTTTATAAAATTCTGAATTGTATCCGATGCCTATTCAAGCTTCTAGCCGCTCTTCATAGTCGCACGCCGTGCATTGCACTTGCACACCTTTTTTCAGCACTTTCTCCACAAGCAGCCCCGCGCATTTCGGACACGGGCGGGCGAGCGGTTTATCCCACGAGACGAAGTCGCAATCCGGGAAACGGTCGCAGCCGTAAAACACCCGCTTTCTTTTCGTGCTGCGCTCGACGATGTTGCCCTCGCGGCATTTCGGGCACTTGACGCCGATTTCTTTGACAATCGGCTTCGTATGGCGGCATTCCGGAAAATTCGAGCAGGCGATAAACTTGCCGAAACGGCCCATTTTGTACACCATCGGACTGCCGCACACCTCGCAGTCAATGCCGGCCGGCTCATCCTTAATCTCAACTGCGCGCATTTCTTTTTCCGCCACTTTCAACCGTTTTTCAAATTCGCGGTAAAACTCGTCGACGACTTTGATCCATTCCACTTTCCCTTCTTCAATTTCGTCCAATTCTTTTTCCATTTTCGCCGTAAACTCGACATCGATAATTTCCGGGAAAAATTCGAGCATCAGCTCTACAACGATTTCGCCGAGCTCGGTCGGGACAAACCGCTTGTTCTCAAGGACGACATAGTTGCGTTTTTGGATCGTATCAAGCGTCGGGGCATACGTCGACGGGCGGCCGATGCCGAGTTCCTCCAACGTTTTGACGAGGCGGGCTTCCGTGTAGCGCGGCGGCGGCTGAGTAAAGTGCTGCTTCGATTCGATCGTTTCGCTCTCAACCGTTTCCTCTTCTTCCAAATTCGGGAGGATACGGTCCTGCTCTTCCGTTTGATCGTCCGTTCCTTCAATATACACTTTCATAAACCCTGGAAATTTCACCTTCGAGCCGCTGGCGCGGAACACGACACCGTTGTTTTCCAACTCGACGCTCATGGTGTCAAGCACGGCGGCCGCCATTTGACTGGCGATGAACCGTTCCCAAATGAGTTTATACAACCGAAACTGGTCGCGCGTCAAATACGGTTTCACTTTGTCCGGATCGCGAAATGCCGATGTCGGGCGGATCGCTTCGTGGGCGTCTTGGGCGTTCGTGCTTTTCTTCTCTTTCCGCTTTTCCTGGTTGACATACATAGCGCCGAACGTCGCCTCGATATATGCCGCCGCCTCTTGCTGCGCCGTCTCGGCGACGCGCGTTGAATCGGTGCGCATATACGTGATCAAACCGACCGTCCCTTCGCTGCCAAGATCGATTCCTTCGTACAGCTGCTGGGCGATCATCATCGTCTTTTTCGTCCGGAAATTCAGTTTGCGCGCCGCTTCCTGCTGAAGCGACGACGTCGTAAACGGCGGCACGGGGCTGCGCTTGCGCTCTCGTTTTGTCACCGTTTTCACCGCAAATGCCGTTCCGTTTAAGCGGTCCAGCACGGCTTTCACATCCGCCTCCGTCTTTAAATCGCGCTTTTGTCCGTCAATACTGTAAAACGAGGCGGCAAACGTCTCTCCTTCTTTTTGAAACGTCGCTTGAATCGTCCAATATTCTTCCGGCTGAAACTCGCGAATTTCTCGTTCCCGATCGATGATGAGGCGCAGCGCCACCGATTGGACGCGGCCGGCGCTTAATCCTTTTTTCACCTTTTTCCATAAGAGCGGGCTGATGTTATAGCCGACGAGGCGGTCGAGCACGCGCCGCGCCTGCTGGGCGTCAACAAGATTCATATTGATCGCGCGCGGCTGCTGAAACGATTGCTGAATAGCATCCTTCGTGATCTCATGAAAGACAACGCGGCAATCAGAGTGAATGTCCAGATCGAGCATGTGGGCCAAATGCCAGGCAATCGCCTCTCCTTCGCGATCGGGGTCGGCGGCAAGAAACACTTTTTTCGCTTTTTTCGCCGCCGTTTTCAACTCTTTGATCACCTGGCCTTTGCCGCGGATCGTAATGTATTTCGGCTCGTAGCCGTGGTCTATATCAACGCCCATTTGGCTTTTTGGCAAATCGCGGACGTGGCCCATCGACGCTTTGACTGTATATTTTTTTCCCAAGTATCGTTCGATCGTCTTCGCTTTCGTTGGCGATTCGACGATAACTAAGTAGTCTGACATCCATCTTCCACCCCTAGGAGGTAAATTGAAATCTTCATTATTATTAATGATTATTGCCGCATTTGTCAAACATGTGCATTACACGTACGGGAATTCATCCAAAATGTCCGCCGCTTCTTGCACTAGTTTTGCCCCGTGCTGAATGAGCGTATTCGGCCCGGCGGATTCCGCCAAACCGATCGGGCCGGGGACGGCGAACACTTCCCGCCCTTGCTCAAGCGCATACGCGGCGGTAATGAGCGAACCGCTTTTTCGCTTCGCCTGCACGACAAGCGTGCCGAGCGACAGCCCGCTGATGATGCGATTGCGCGCGGGAAACTGCCATGCCTGTGGGCGCGTTGCCGGCGGATGCTCAGCGATGACCAACTGTTCGTTCATCAGCCGGGTGGCGAACGGTCGATGTTCTTTCGGATAAATGTGGTCCAGCCCACCGGCGATGACGGCGATCGTCGACCCGCCATGCTGGACGGCAAGTTGGTGGGCGCACACGTCAATCCCAAACGCGAGCCCGCTGACGATCGTAAAGCCGGCGGCAACAAGCGGCGGCACCAATTTGTTCAACGCTTCGATTCCTTCCTTCGTCGGCCGCCTCGTGCCGACGATGCTGATCAGTTTCCGCTCCTGAAGCAAAGCGGAGTCCCCCTTTGCATACAGCACCCACGGCGGGGCGTATATATATTTAAGCAGCGGTGGATAGTCGGAATCAAATACAGTGATCACACGAATGCACCGGCCCTTATATGTTTTTATCACACGTTGCACATCGATGGAATGCAAATCATGAAAAAAAGCGGTCCATTGAGCGTCGGAAAGCGGAACGAGCGGGCGGAGATCATGAGGAGGCAGAGAAAATGGAGCGGTGAGCGTCGGATCAGCCTTAAGCAAGGAATGAATCGTCTTCCATCCCGCCCCGCGGCAATGATGGAGATGGATAAGTCGGTCGCGGACCGTATCGTACATACTGCTCCCCTTTCTTTTTTCACCTTCAGCATATGGATCTATAGGTGCAACGAAAACGTTTAACATATCCTTGACGGAAAAGCCGCCTGTCTATTTTTTCGACTGTCGGAGGCAAGCCGCAGGCTTCCTCGTCACGCCTTGGCGTGACGGAAGACCGAACAGCCACACGCTTCACAGACCCATACATGGGTCTTTAAGCGGCGTTGTTCGGTCGCCCGACAGTCGATCCAATTGCTCTGTAAAAGCGGCAAATGGTAAAGCTTCAAATTGCATCTATAGCATGATATGCAACACCCCGCACGAGGACGTGCGGGGCCAAACCATTAGTGCGTTTTGCATTTTTCGTACAAGCCGCGTTCTTTCAGCACAGAAATGAGCGTTTCGCCGATGACGGCCGGCGTTTCCGCCACTTTAATGCCGCATTCGGTCATTTTTTTGATTTTCTCTGCGGCCGTGCCTTTGCCGCCGGAAATGATCGCGCCGGCATGGCCCATCCGTTTGCCCGGAGGCGCCGTTTGCCCGCCGATAAAGCCGACGACCGGTTTCGTCATGTTCGCTTTCACCCATTCGGCCGCTTCTTCTTCCGCCGTGCCGCCGATTTCACCGATCATAATGACCGCGTACGTTTCTTCGTCTTCATTAAACGCCTTCAACACATCGATGAAGTTTGTGCCGTTGACCGGGTCGCCGCCGATGCCGACCGCCGTCGACTGGCCGATGCCGGCTTGCGTCAGTTGGTGAACGGCTTCGTACGTCAGCGTGCCGGAACGGGAAACAATGCCGACATGTCCTTTTTTATGGATATAGCCCGGCATAATGCCGATTTTGCACTCTTCCGGCGTAATGACGCCCGGGCAGTTCGGGCCGATGAGGCGCGTCTTTTTGCCCTCCATGTACCGTTTCACTTTCACCATATCAAGCACCGGAATGCCTTCGGTGATGCAAACGACAAGGTCGAGTCCCGCGTTGACCGCTTCCATGATGGCATCCGCAGCGAAGGCNCCCATGCGCTTCAAAAGCCGGCCGAAAAGCAGTTCGGGCCGATGAGGCGCGTCTTTTTGCCCTCCATGTACCGTTTCACTTTCACCATATCAAGCACCGGAATGCCTTCGGTGATGCAAACGACAAGGTCGAGTCCCGCGTTGACCGCTTCCATGATGGCATCCGCAGCGAAGGCCGGCGGAACGTAAATGACCGAGGCGTTCGCTCCCGTTCTTTCGACCGCTTCCGAAACAGTGTCAAACACCGGCACGCCTTCGACTTCCGTGCCGCCTTTGCCCGGCGTGACGCCGCCGACGATGTTCGTCCCGTACTCGATCATCTGCTTTGTATGGAACAGCCCTTGCGAACCGGTAATCCCTTGCACGATCACTTTCGTGTCTTTATTGACAAAAACGCTCACGTGTCTCCCTCGCTTTCTTAACGTACTAGCTCGACGATTTTTTGTGCTCCGTCCGCCATCGATTCGGCCGCAATAATGTTTAAGCCTGACTCTTGCAAAATCTTTTTCCCAAGCTCAACGTTCGTTCCTTCAAGCCGGACGACAAGCGGAAGCGTCAAACCGACTTGCTTCGTCGCCGCGACGATGCCGCTCGCGATGACATCGCATTTCATAATGCCGCCGAAAATGTTGACGAAAATGCCTTTGACGTTCGGGTCGGACAAAATGATTTTGAACGCTTCCCTTACTTTTTCCTCGCTGGCGCCGCCGCCGACATCGAGGAAGTTGGCCGGCTCGCCTCCGTAATATTTGATGATGTCCATTGTCGCCATCGCCAAGCCGGCGCCGTTGACCATGCAACCGATGTTGCCGTCAAGAGCGATGTAGTTCAAGTCGTATTTCGACGCTTCGACTTCTTTCGGGTCTTCTTCATCCAAGTCGCGGTATTCAAGGATGTCCGGATGGCGGTATAAGGCGTTTGAATCGAAATTCAGCTTCGCATCAAGCGCCATCACTTTGCCGTCGCCGGTGACGACAAGCGGGTTGATTTCGGCGATCGAGCAGTCTTTATCGACAAACACTTGGTACAAGCCCATCATAAATTTGACCGCTTGGTTGACGAGATGCTTCGGAATGTTGATGTTGAAAGCCAATCGGCGCGCTTGGAACGCTTGGAGCCCGACGGCTGGATCGATGTATTCTTTAAAAATTTTCTCCGGCGTTTTCGCCGCCACTTCTTCGATTTCCGTTCCGCCTTCTTCCGACCCCATTAACACGACGCGCGAGGTGGCGCGGTCGACGACAAGGCCGATGTAGTATTCTTTTTGGATGTCGCACCCTTCTTCAATCAACAGCCGTTTCACTTCTTTTCCTTCCGGGCCGGTTTGATGGGTGACGAGCACTTTGCCGAGCAATTCGCTGGCGTATGTACGGACTTCCTCGAGGCTTTTTGCCACTTTCACCCCGCCCGCTTTGCCGCGCCCGCCGGCATGAATTTGCGCTTTGACGACACACACCGGCGCGCCGAGCTCTTTCGCCGCTTCGACCGCTTCATCCACCGTGAACGCGACGCGGCCGTTCGGCACGCTCACACCATAGCTTCGCAAAATTTCTTTTGCTTGGTATTCATGAATGTTCATGCGCCAACCTCCTATGTATAAAATCAAAAAAGTCTTAGCGCTTTCATTTTATACCTAACATTTCGCGCTTGTCCACCGTTTCGCCGCAAAATTAAGAAAGCGGGGAATAGGAAAATTACCCCTTCCCCGCTCTTTCTCCTTTCGCTTCCTGATCAAGCTGATACAAAAACGCGAACAATTCAGCCACTAAGGCGTACAGCTCCTCCGGGATCATTTCGTTGATCTCCACTTTCCCCAGCAGCTCAACAAGCGTCGGATCTTGGCGAATCGGCACGCCGTGCTGCCGGGCGGCGGCGATGATCGCTTCGGCGACCTTGCCAACCCCTTTCGCCTTGACGATCGGAGCTGCGTCAAGTGCCGCATCGTAAGACAAGGCGACTGCTTTTTTCCGCTCCTCGTTCATGCTTGGCAATCCACCTCGCTGCAACTGTCGGCAAACAGAAAAACGGAAGGCGGAGGAGGGGCGGAACGCGTTGCCTTTACATCAATGCCTGAAAGCGCATAGCCGTGCGCCTGAAACCGCTCTTTGACAAGCGGAGCCATCCGAGCGGCAGCAACCGCCAACCGCGGATCATCGTGAAAAATGGAGATGTGGACGATCCGTCGTTGCACGCGCATATCAACGATCACCTCTCCCAGCTCTTCAAGCGTCAGGCAACAAACAATGCGGTTGTAATCGGCATCAAGCGGCCCGCCTTGTTTCCTCCTTCCTTGCCAGCACACAGCAAAATCGCTGCTGCGGCCGCCAAGCGGCAATGGAAACGAAATCCATACGTGCTCAATGAGCCCATCGCCGCCAGCAGCGATGGCCATGCCATCGAGCTGGTCGAGAATCGCTTCGGCCGCCCTCTTGGCCCCTTCGCTCCCCGATTCATGAAGAAAGCGAAGAAGCAGCCGTTTCAACGACGGGGCGGAAGGCAAATCCTCGATTTTCCCAACACGGACGAGCGCCGCCTCGTCCTCAAGCCCAAGCCGCACGGCCGCTCGCCTCAGCCAGCAAAACAGCGACAGCGCCGGATCTCTCGTCGCTCGAGCGGCCGCCCACAACTTCGCTTCCGCGGCGGGCAGCGCTCCGCTTTGATAGGCAGCATCAAGAGCTGCCCACCGTTCCAAAAACGCCTCCTCGTCCGTCAAGCCGAGCTGCCGAATGATATCGGCAAACCGGCGGCATTGCACCGCCTCCCGAAGCGCCAAGCGGCGGTCCTCCGGCAACGGGGCGAGCCCAAGGCGGGCAAGAAGCGCGCGGGCCGTTTCGGCCTCTTCCTCCCCTGACAGCAACAAACGCACGGCCGCCTCGTAAGCGGACAGCGGCGGTGAAAGAAACTTCTCCATCGCCCGGCTGAGCTCAAGCGCCGCCGGATGGGCGGAAAGGGAGGCAATGGCCGCTTTCAGTTTCCCCAACCCCTCAGCGAGCGGCACCCCGGTTTTGGCTGCCCATAGCGCGCGAAACACGGCTGAAGAGAACGGCAGCCGGCGGCGAAACAAATGGGCGAGCACGTCTTCGGCCGCGTCCGGCTGGCCGGTCTCTTTCACCGCTTCAGTCAGTGCGGCAATTTCCTCTTTCGTTGCAGCCGCGCCAGCTTTCAGCGCTTGGCGGAGCACCGGCAGCGCCGCATCCGGCAGTTTCCACGCTTTTTGCCACCGGCGCACCGCCTCTTCACCTGACGGAGCAGACGCCGGTTCGGAAAGGGGAATGGCTTTCCAATAAATTGTTCCTTGTCGTTCGTGAATTTCAAACAAATACAAACGTCCGACGGCAAGCGGCGCCTCCAAACGGGCGCGCACAAGCTGTCCGCCAGCGCGGACGAGCGCCGCCCGCTCCCCGGTTTCCATCTCCTCGACCCGCTCCACTCGGCCGACGACGGCCTGCCCCGGCTGAAACCGCCGGCTGGATGTCGCGTCGCGGACAGCGGTCGTTGGCATTGTCCGCTCCATGCGCTCGACCATTTCGTCCCATCCCTTCTTCTAGAGCTGCTCGCTCGCCTTCAGCACCTCCCTCACCGGTGCGAACGAACGACGGTGCTCAGGCGTAACGCCGTAGCGGCGGATCGCCTCGAAATGTTCCGGCGTTCCGTAGCCCATATGGCGCGCGAACCCGTATTGTGGATAGCGGCGATCCAGTTCTTTCATCCACCGGTCGCGCGTCACTTTGGCGATGACCGACGCAGCGGCGATTGAAGCGCTGTTGGCGTCTCCTTTTATGAGGCGCTGTTGCGGCAGTGGGCACGGCACCGCCATCGCATCAACAAGCAAATGTTCAGGCGGCGGGGAAAGGGCGTTCACCGCTTTCGCCATCGCTTGCCTTGTCGCTTCGTAAATATTCCTTTCATCGATCTCCGCCGCGCTGACGATGCCGATGCCGATGGCGACGGCGCACGCTTCAATTTGCGCAAACAATGCCTCGCGCTTTTCCGGCGTCAGCCGCTTCGAGTCGTCAAGCCCCGGCAAATAGGCGTCTTTCGGCAAGATGACCGCGGCGGCGACGACCGGGCCGGCCAGCGGGCCGCGCCCGGCCTCATCAATGCCGGCGATCCGTCTAACGCCAGCGGCGTATAGTTCCCTCTCATAACGCATTAGTTCTTCCCACCGCTGCTCGATGGCGTGCCGGCGCGCTTTCTGCCTTTCAAAACGGGCAAGAAGCGCCTGCACGCTTTTTCGCTCATCCTGCCGCAGCATCTCCCAGCGCGGGTCGTCCGCGCCAAGCTTCGGAAGCAGCGCTTCAATGTCTTTCACCGTATACCGCTTCATGCTCCTCTCCCTCTTCTACTTATTACTATCGGCTCTGTTTGGCCGACCGTAAAGCACCGCCGGCAAAAAACGCCCGCCGGACGCGCTACGTCCGTGAAGCGGGCGTTTCAAAGCTTAAGCGGCCTAATTTTTCCGTGCGGATGTCATACAAAACGATGTCAGCCACTTTATCGTAGTCAACAGCGCCGCCTGACGTCAAGCAGCCGCGCCGCCTTCCGATGGCGTCAAACAAGGCGACGATGTCATCAGGAATGTCATCAAGGCCGTAGCGCTCCGCAAGCCGGTTGGGATAGTGAGTCGACAAAAAGCGGAGCGCATAGACGGCGACATCCTGCAAGTTTAAAATTTCGTCCTTAATGGCGCCGGTCACCGCCAACTTGTAGCCCACGTCCTCATCCTCAAATTTCGGCCATAGGATGCCTGGGGTATCAAGCAGCTCCATTTCTTTGCCGACTTTGATCCATTGCTGCGCTTTTGTCACCCCCGGCTTGTCGCCGGTTTTCGCGATATGGCGGCCGGCGAGCCGGTTGATCAGCGTCGACTTGCCGACGTTCGGGATGCCGACGATGAGCGCCCGAACCGGGCGCGGGTTTTTAATCCCTTTCGCCCGCATTTTCTCGAATTTGTCTTTCACCATCTCTTTCGCTGCCGCCGCGATTTGCCGGACTCCTGTTCCGCTTTGAGCATCGATGGGCAAAGCCAGCCGCCCTTGATCGTGGAAATAGCGGATCCACTGTTCGGTCACCGCCTCATCGGCCATATCAGCCTTATTGAGCAAAATGAGGCGCGGCTTTTGTCCGAGAATCTCGTCGATCATCGGGTTGCGCGAGGACATCGGCACACGGGCGTCAAGCAGCTCAAACGCTACGTCGATCAACTTTAATTTTTCTTGCACTTCCCGCTTGGCCTTCGCCATATGGCCGGGGAACCATTGAATCACTGTCATTGGCATCACCTGCCTCGTTTATTTCACAATCCGGGCGTCAGCCAACGGCCAATACACAAGATTCGCCTTGCCAACGACTTTGGACATCGGAATGAAGCCGATATGGCGGCTGTCTTTGCTGAAACGGCGATTGTCGCCCATGACAAACAAATGCCCCGGCGGCACCGTGCTTCGCCCGGTCAGTTCCTCCAAAGTGAACGATTCCGTCAGTGGACCGCCGTCGGACAACTGCTTTTTATACTCGTCCAAATACGGCTCTTCATACGGCTTGCCATTGATATAGAGCGTATCATTTTTGTATTCAATTCGGTCGCCCGGCAGGCCGATGACTCGCTTAATATAGTCTCTCCCTTCTTCGGCGTGAAAAACAATGATATCGAAACGGTGCGGCATGCCGATTTTATACGCCAGTTTATTGACGATCATCCGCTCATGGTTATGTAATGTCGGCATCATCGAATAACCGTCGACGATGATCGGAGCGAAAATAAAGTAGCGGATGCCCCCGGCGAGCAAGACGGCAACGACGATCGCTTTCATCCATTCACGCCATTCGCTTTTTTTCTGTTCCATTGTCCACCCACCTAAATCAAAGTTTGCAGTCGTGGATCACTACCGTAATCATCATTGGCGGTAGTGAAAAAAGGAGCTTGAAAGCAAGCTCCTTTTCCGCTGTGATCCACCGTTGTCCATTATTGCGCTGCGTTCGTATTTTCCTTGATGCGCGCCGCTTTGCCGCGAAGTTCGCGCAAGTAGTACAATTTCGCGCGGCGGACTTTCCCGCGGCGGATGACTTCCAGCTTGGCGATTTTCGGCGTATGCACCGGGAATGTGCGCTCAACGCCGACGCCATAGGACACTTTGCGGACCGTGAACGTTTCGCTGATGCCCGCTCCGCGCCGTTTAATGACGACACCTTCAAACACTTGGATGCGTTCGCGGTTGCCTTCGACGACTTTCACATGAACGCGCACCGTGTCGCCCGGGCGGAAATCCGGCAAATCCGTCCGCAGTTGTTCTTTCGTAATCTCTTGGATTAAATGATGCATCATTGATCCACTCCTTCCACAGATGTTCATGCCAATGATCTCTTCATTGCAGCGGAACATCGTTTTCCATCCTCAAGCCAATCGCTTAAGGTCACACAAAAGACATGATAGCATAAACTGTTGACTCAGGCAATAGCTATTCGCGCTCCTTTTCCCACTCTTTCAGCCATTGCTTTTGCTTGTCTGTAAGCGGATATTCATCGAGCAAGTCCGGACGGCGCAAAAACGTGCGCCGGAGCGATTCCTTCTCGCGCCACTCGGCGATGAGCTGATGGTTGCCAGAAAGCAGAATATCCGGCACTTTCATGCCGCGGAAATCGGCCGGTCTTGTGTATTGCGGATACTCAAGCAGCCCGGAGCTGAACGAGTCATCGACCGGCGACGCCTCATTGCCGAGCACCCCGGGGAGAAGACGGACGACGCTGTCGACAATGACCATGGCGCCGAGTTCCCCGCCTGTTAAAATATAGTCGCCGATCGAAATTTCATCGGTTGCTAAATATTGGCGGATGCGTTCGTCATACCCTTCGTAATGGCCGCAAATGAGCACCAAATGCGTTTCTTTCGCCAGCTCTTCCGCCTTTTTTTGCGTGTAGCGCTCGCCTTGCGGGCAAAGCAAAATGATGCGGGCGCCAGGCGATCCAGCCGTCACGTGTTCCACCGCGTCAAAAATCGGCTGCGGCTTGAGCACCATGCCGGCGCCGCCGCCATACGGATAATCGTCGACCGTTTTATGCTTGTTGTCGGCAAACTCGCGAAAATCAATAAGGCGGATGTCGACGGCCCCTTTTTCTTGCGCCTTCTTTAAAATCGACTCGCTCAACACCCCGGAAAACATGCCGGGAAACAACGTTAAAATATCGATCCGCATCACTCGAGCAGCCCTTCCATCGGCCGGATGATGATCGTTTTCCGATCCGGATCGACGTGCAAAACGACCTCGTCAATGTACGGAATGAGCGCTTCCGATCCGTCTTCGCGCCGGACGACCCAGACGTCGTTCGCCCCTGGAGTCAAAATTTCCTTTACCGCGCCGATGGTCTCCCCGCCTTCTGTCACGACAGTGCAGCCGATGATCTCATGGAAATAATATTCCCCTTCCGCGAGTTCGCCGAGCTGGCTTTCCGGCACCTTCAGCATCGCTCCCTTAAACCGTTCCACATCGTTGATGCTGTCATAGCCTTCAAACGACAACAAGTCAAACGATTTATGGACGCGGTGGCTTTTCACCGTGACTTCAATCGGTTCCGTGTCCCGTTCGCGGAAAATGTACAGCTTGTTTCCTTTTTTATACCGTTCTTCAGGAAAGTCGGTGCGCGAAATGACGCGCACTTCGCCGCGAATGCCGTGCGTATTGACAATTTTTCCGACATTAAACCATCGTTCCATCGCTTTCATCCCTTCTTAGCGAATCTCTTTGACGACGCCGTCTTCAATGATGATGGCGCGCGTTTTTGTCACCTCTTCCCAACGGTCGCCGACGTTCACCTCAACGAGCGCCTCGACTTCCCGCTCTTTCAATTCGCTCCCTAACGGTAGCATATGTAATTGTTCGAGCTGAAACTCAAGCAGTTTCATTTTCTCCATCCGCTCGTCGATCTCTTTGGCAAAATATTGTTTCACTAAAGCGGGCGGATAGTTTCCGCTTTTCTCCATTCGTTTCTGTTCAAAACGAAGCTGGTCGCACTCGCGCTCGAGCTGCTGCTTGCGCGCCAAAAACGCGGCGGCAAGCTCTTGTTTGCTCCGTTCGGTGACGATTTGCCGCACCTCAACCGTTTGAATGAGCTTCATCCTCTTCCCCCTTTTGACACGGAATGAACGGCACCCGGGCCATTTTTGCGCCCTTTGGCATCATATCAAAAAAGGGAGAGGAACATCCTCACCCTTTGTCTTTCACTTGCACAACAACCCGCTTTGGCGATCCGGCCGCGGCGGCGGCAACGACCGTGCGAATCGCCTGGATCGTCCGCCCTTGTTTGCCGATCACTTTGCCAGTGTCGTCTTCATGCACGGACAGCTCATAGATGACGGCCGTCTCTTCTTCGCGGCGTTCAACCGCCACCGCCTCCGGATGATCGACAAGCGCCTTGACGATCGTTTCAATGAGCGGCTTCATGTGCATCTCGCTTATTTGCCGTATTTCAAGTTATGGAACTTCTCTAAAATGCCTTGCTTCGACAGCAAGCTGCGCACCGTATCCGATGGTTTGGCGCCGTTTTGCAGCCATTTGAGCGCCAATTCCTCATCGATTTTCACTTGCGCCGGCTCAGCGACCGGATCGTACGTGCCGATCGTTTCGATAAAACGACCGTCGCGCGGCGAGCGCGAATCAGCTACCACGATGCGATAGAATGGTTTTTTCTTTGTCCCCATGCGTTTTAAACGAATTTTTACTGCCATAGTCAGTACGCACCTCCGTATAGAGTTCACACAAGATAGTATATTAACAATTCTTTTTCCGTTTGTAAAGGTTTTTCGCTTAACAGATCTTCATTTACATAAATGGAAAACGGAATCCTTTCTTTTTCCCTTTTGGCATATTCGTCATCATTTTCATCATTTTTTTCATCTCGTCAAATTGCTTCAAAAGCCGGTTTACTTCCTGCACCGTCGTGCCGCTTCCTTTGGCGATCCGCTTTTTGCGGCTAGCGTTGATGATTTCCGGATGCGTTTTCTCTTCTTTCGTCATCGAGCGGATGATCGCCTCAACGCGGGCGATTTGCTTTTCATCGACTTGGATGTTGGCGAGCCCTTTGATTTTGTTGGCGCCCGGCAGCATTTTAATCAGTTCGTCAAGCGGTCCGAGCTTGCGCACTTGGCCGAGCTGCTCCAAAAAGTCGTCAAGCGTGAAGGTGGCCGTGCGCATTTTTTGTTCGAGCTCCTTCGCCTTCTCTTCGTCGACGGCCGCCTGCGCTTTTTCGATGAGCGTCAGGACATCGCCCATGCCTAAAATGCGCGACGCCATTCGCTCCGGATGGAACGGCTCCAAAGCGTCAAGTTTTTCGCCCATCCCAGCAAACTTGATCGGCGCTCCGGTGACGGCGCGAATCGACAGCGCCGCCCCGCCGCGCGTGTCGCCGTCCAGCTTCGTCAAAATCACCCCGGTGATGCCGAGCTGCTCATGGAAGCTTTGTGCGACATTGACGGCATCTTGCCCGGTCATGGCGTCAACGACGAGGAAAATTTCATCCGGCTTGACCGCTTCTTTCATTTGCTTCAGTTCATCCATGAGCGCTTCATCAATGTGGAGGCGGCCGGCTGTGTCGATGAGCACGTAATCATAATGCTCTTCTTTCGCCCGCTCGAGCGCCTGTTTCGCGATTTCAACCGGATTGGCGTGCTCGCCTAACGAAAAGACAGGCATGTCGAGCTGCTTGCCAAGCGTCTCAAGCTGTTTGATCGCCGCCGGGCGGTAAACGTCGGCAGCCACCAGAAGCGGCTTCCGGTTATGCCGTTTGCGCAGCAAGTTGGCCAGCTTCCCGGTGGTCGTCGTTTTCCCGGCCCCTTGCAACCCGACCATCATCACAACGGTCGGCGGTTTCTTCGCGACAGCGATTTGGCTTTGCTCACCGCCCATTAACGCCGTCAGCTCTTCCTTGACGATTTTGATCACTTGCTGGCCCGGCGTTAAGCTTTTCATCACTTCCTGCCCGACAGCCCGCTCGCTCACCTGTCTGATGAAATCTTTGACGACTTTAAAGTTGACGTCAGCTTCCAAAAGCGCAAGGCGCACTTCGCGCATCATCTCTTTGACATCCGCTTCGGTGACTTTCCCTTTGCCGCGGATGCGGTTCATCACCTGCTGCAAACGTTCAGACAGTCCTTCAAACGCCATGGCGGCCACCCCCTTTTTTAATCAAGTTCGTCAAGCTCGCGGACTAGCGCCGCCAATTCGGCGTCAGCACCGTAGTGCCGGCTGATGTAGTCTTTCAGCCGCTCGATGATCTGCCGCCGCCGTTCATATTTTCGCAGCAGCCCGAGCTTCTCTTCATACTGCTCCAGCATCGCTTCTGTACGCCGGATGTTATCGTACACCGCCTGGCGGCTCACCTCATATTGTTCGGCAATTTCCCCGAGGGAGTAGTCGTCCAAGTAGTAAAGCGCCATATAGTTGCGCTGTTTCGGCGTCAACAGCGCTTGGTAAAAATCGTATAAATAGTTCATGCGCATCGTTTTTTCCAGCACCGGACTCTCCCTCCCTCATTGTTAAGTAAAATACCTTTACAAAAATGTAGTGTACCGTCTTTTCGGCAAGGTGTCAAGGGATGGAACGAACAAAGGGCTTATCGGTTACACTCCCGTGGACGTAACAACAAAGGGCGCTCCATTGTTTTGGGAGCACCCTCTGTTGGCTTGTTTATGATTCCAGCAAATCAGCAAACAATCCGTAGACGTACTGTTCTGGATCGAACACTTGCAAATCGTCCATCTTCTCGCCGAGGCCGACGAGTTTCACCGGGATGGCCATCTCGTTGCGAATGGCAAGCACGATGCCGCCTTTCGCCGTGCCGTCAAGCTTCGTCAACACGATGCCGGTCACATCGGTCGCTTCTTTAAACAGCTTGGCTTGGCTCATCGCGTTTTGCCCGGTCGTCGCATCCAACACAAGCAGTACTTCATGCGGAGCGCCCGGAATTTCGCGGCTGATGACGCGTTTCACTTTTTCGAGCTCTTTCATTAAATTCACTTTGTTTTGCAGCCGCCCGGCCGTGTCGCAAAAAAATAGCCGAAAANACAAGCAGTACTTCATGCGGAGCGCCCGGAATTTCGCGGCTGATGACGCGTTTCACTTTTTCGAGCTCTTTCATTAAATTCACTTTGTTTTGCAGCCGCCCGGCCGTGTCGCATAACAATACGTCAACGCCGCGCGCTTTCGCCGCTTGAATCGCATCATACATGACCGCCGCTGGATCGGAGCCGGCCGCCTGCTTAATGACGTCGACCCCAACGCGCTCGCCCCACGCTTCGAGCTGCTCGATCGCCCCGGCGCGGAACGTGTCGCCAGCTGCCAACAAGACGGATTTCCCTTCCGATTTCAGCTTATGGGCGAGCTTGCCGATCGTTGTCGTTTTGCCGACGCCGTTGACACCGACGAACAAAATGACCGTC
Organism: Geobacillus thermopakistaniensis; assembly: GCF_000498995.1. Lineage (NCBI taxonomy): Bacteria > Bacillati > Bacillota > Bacilli > Caryophanales > Anoxybacillaceae > Geobacillus > Geobacillus thermopakistaniensis. The sequence continues at coordinate 52,116 of NZ_AYSF01000049.1, read as the reverse complement.
AGCCCGCCTTCTTGTATATTCAAAGCGGAAAGTTCTTTGTCATCGGCGCCGGCGCGGTAAATGTCAACGAGCTTTTCGGCGATGACGTCGCGCATTTGCGCCGGGTCTTGAATGTTGCGGCGCTTCACTTCCATTTTCAGCTCATCGACAAGTTCCATGACGGTCGTGACGCCCACATCCGCGGCGATCAAAATTTCCTCAAGCTCTTCAAAAAACTCTTCATCCACTTTCCGATAACGGGCGATGAGGTCGTTCACTTTCCCGGCGAGCGAATTTCGCGTTTTTGACAGCCCTTCTTTAAACTTTTCGGTTACGGCATCCGCTTGCTTTGTCCATTTTTCTTTCCATTTTTGAAAAAAACCCATCCAAAGCGCCTCCTTTCCATTATGACCGCACGAGCTCCTTCGAATCTTCCAAACGGACAGAAACAAGCTTTGAGACGCCCGATTCTTGCATCGTGACGCCGTACAGCACGTCCGCTTCTTCCATCGTCCCTTTTCGATGGGTGATGACGATAAACTGCGTGTCGCGGCTGAACCGTTTTAAATATTGGGCATACCGCTGCACGTTCGCTTCATCAAGCGCCGCTTCGACTTCATCAAGGACGCAAAACGGCACCGGACGCACCTTTAAAATCGAAAACAAGAGGGCGATCGCCGTCAGCGCCCGTTCGCCGCCGGAAAGCAAGCTTAAATGTTGCAGCTTTTTCCCCGGAGGCTGAGCGACGATGTCGATCCCAGTCTCAAGCAAGTCGTTCGGATCGGTCAGCCGCAAATCGGCGCGCCCGCCGCCGAACAGCTCGCCAAATACCTCGCCAAAATGGGCGCGGATTTGTTCAAACGTCGCGAAAAATCGTTTTTTCATTTCATCGTCCATTTCATCAATGACTTGGTGGAGCGTCGCCTTCGCCTCTTCCAAATCGGTTTTTTGCTCGCTTAAAAAGCGGTGCCGTTCGGAAACTCGTTCGTATTCATCGATCGCCCCCAAGTTGACGGTGCCGAGCTCCTCCATGGCGCGCTTGATCAGCTTCACCCGCTTGCGCGCCTCATCGGCGCCGATCTCAAGCGGGTACGCGGAGCGAGCCGCTTCAAACGACAGCCCATACTCTTCGCGCAGACGGACAAGCAAATTCTCAAGCTCCACATCAAGCCGGTTCAACTTTACTTCTTCGTCTTTCACGACATCGGCGAGCTGTTTATGCTGCCGCTTCGTCTCTTTCCATTCCTGTTCCAAATGTTCAAGACGGCGTTGGAAATCGAGCCGCTGTTCGCGACGGCTCGCGATCAGCTCCAATGTCTTTTGCTTGTCCTCAAGCTTTTGCTTTCGCAGCTGCTCAATCTCTTCCTCGTTCCATTCCGGCGCCTCCATTTCCGCATCCAAAGCGGCTCGTTCGCGCTCTGCTTCTTTGAGCCCACGGATCGTTTCGGCAAGCTCCGCTTCCCATTCTTCCACTTTCCGGCGTGCATGTTTCACGCGCTCTTTCGTTTCCGCCAAGGCGATTTTTTGCTCCGTGATCGCTGCCTGGAGCGCCTCTTTCGTCGTTTGCTCCGTCTGTTTTTGCGCCTGCAGCCGGCTGATGTCGTCATCGATCGCCTGCAGTTTCTCGGCAAGCTGCTCAAGCTGCCTGTCAATGGCGCCGAGGCGGCGGTTGAGCTCTGCCATTTCGCGCTCGTCGTTCGCCTTTTCTTCATCATACAGTGCAAGCCGCTCGTCGATCCGTTTTTTCTGCCATTCGAGCTCGCGTTGCTCGTCCTTTTGTCTTTGCAGGGCCTCCCGAAGCGCCGCAACCTCTTCTTGCAGCGCGTCCGCCTGCGCTTCCTGCTCCGCCAGCTCGTGTCGTTTTGCGGCAACAGCCCGCTCAAGCCGAGCGATCGTTTCATCCATTTCCTGCAGTTTGGCCGAAAGCGTCTCAAGCTCGCGGTTTCGACTTAGCAACGACGCGGTCTTTTTCGCCGCCCCGCCGCCGGTCATCGCCCCGCCAGGGCTGACGACATCACCGTCCAATGTCACGAGGCGATAGCGATAGTGAAGAAGCTTGGCCAGCTCATTCGCGCCTTTTAAATCGGCTGTCACGATGACATGGCCGAGCAAATGGGCGATCGCCGCCCTATAGGCGCGGTCGTATTCGACGAGCTCGCTTGCGATGCCGACAAACGCCGGATGGCGGTCAATCGCCGCCCGCTCCCGTTCGGAAAGCGCGCGCGCTTGGATGACGTCAAGCGGCAAAAACGTCGCGCGCCCGTAGCCGTTCGTTTTCAAATAGTGAATCGCTTGCCGCGCCGCCTGTTCGCTGTCAACGACGATATGCTGCATCGCCCCGCCGAGCGCCGTTTCAATCGCCGTCTCATAGCGGTCCGGCACGCGAATGAGCTCAACAATGGCGCCATGAATGCCGGGCAGAAGGTCGCGCGCCTTTAATACTTCTTTTACTCCTTGGACAAAACCGGAATAATCATGTTGCATCTCTTCCAACCATTGCTGGCGCGCTTTGGTTTGCTGCCGGTATTGGCGCGCCTGATGCAGCAACGCTTCATGCTGCTCGAGCTCCGTTTTTTGCGCTGCGAGCGCCGCGGCGAGAGCGGCTTGTCTGTTATGCGCTTCCGTCAGCGCCTGTTCGAGGCGGGTCTGCTCGGCCCATAAAGCCGCCCGCTTCTGCTCGAGCTGTTCACGTTCGGCGAGATGGCGGCGGTTCGCTTCATCGAGCGCCGTCCGTTTGGCATGCAGCTTGCCAAGCGCCTGCTCCACATGTGCGCGTTCGTTTTTCAACGCCGCCTGTTCATGAACAAGGTCGATGTAATCACCTTTTCGCCGCTCGATTTCTTCTTCAATGTCGGCTTCATGCGCCGAAAACAAAGCCTGTTTTTCTTTCAGCTCCCGCTCGAGCGCTGCGGCGCCCGCCTCAAGCCGGGCGAGTTCCTCCCGCTCGGCATGCAGCTGCTCCGTCAAGCGGCGCCGTTTCGCAGCCAGTGCAGCCGTTATGTCGTCCAGCTGCGCTTTTCGCCTCGCGGCATGCTTTTTTCTCTCTTTCAATACTTCTTTCCGCCCTTCGAGCTTCTCAAGCTCTTCGCTGGCTAAAAGAAGCACTTGCTGCAAACCGTCGATCGATTCGTCAATGGCGGTCATTTGATCGCGGAGCTGTTCGATTTGGGCTTCCATTTTCTGCAACGCCGCCGCCAGCGCCACTTCGTCCCGCTGGTGCCCATCAAGCGCTTCCTTCAACTCATTCCATTGCCCGCGCAGCTGCTCGATGTCGTGAACCATCAGCGCCACTTCAAATCGCTCGAGCTCTTCGCGTTTTTCCAAAAACTCTTTGGCGAGCGACGCCTGCATGCGGAGCGGCTCAAGCTGCTGTTCGAGCTCGTGCAAAATATCGTTGACGCGGTGCAAGTTGTCTTGCGTCTCCGCTAGCTTCGCCTCCGCCTTTTTTTTCCGCAGCTTGTACTTCAACACGCCGGCCGCTTCTTCAAAAATCGTGCGCCGCTCTTCCGGTTTGCTGCTTAAAATCTCTTCGACCCGGCCTTGGCCGATGATGGAAAACGCCTCCTTGCCGAGCCCGGAATCGAGAAACAAATCGACGATGTCTTTCAAACGGCACGGCTGGCGGTTGATGAAAAACTCGCTCTCCCCCGAGCGATAGACGCGCCGGGTCACGCTCACTTCCTGGTACTCAAGCGGCAAAAAGCCGTCTTCATTGTCGAGTGTGATCGTCACTTCAGCCACATTGAGCGGCTTGCGCGATTCGCTGCCGGCGAAGATGACGTCTTCCATTTTCGCCCCGCGCAACGATTTTGCTGATTGCTCACCGAGCACCCAACGGATCGCATCGGTAATGTTGCTTTTGCCGCTCCCGTTCGGACCGACGACCGCCGTCACACCAGGGACAAACTCGATCGATACACGGTCGGCGAACGATTTAAAGCCGATCACATCCAATCGTTTCAGGAACATGGTATGACGCCTCACCATCTTTCCACTGTGATCCACCACAAACACCCCGGAGCCCTTTTTGGAAACCGAGACGTTCGATCTTTTCATCCTACCATATGAGCTATCGAAAAAAACGCCTTTCTTCCCCCGCTCAAGGCGCGCATGTTCATCGAAACACCCATGAGCAGCGTTTGCTCTCCATCCCTTCGCACGTTCACAGAAAAAAGACTGACGTAACAGCGCCAGCCTTCACTGCTGATCGGCAGCCCGCAACGTTTCGAGCGCCATTTGCGCCGCATGTTGTTCGGCTTCCTTTTTCGAGCGGCCGACGCCGATGCCAAGCTCTTGGCCGTTTAACGCTACGCGGGCGACAAACTCCTTGTTGTGGGCCGGACCTTTTTCCTCCAAAATGGCGTATTCAAGCGTTCCGCTGCCGTCCCGCTGCACCAATTCCTGCAGCTGGCTTTTAAAATCCATCACATGAGAAAAAGCACCTTCATCAATTTTCGGAAACATCGTTTTCTCCAAAAAGCGGATGACCGCGTCCATTCCTTGATCCAAATACAAAGCGCCGATGAACGCCTCAAAGACGTCTGCCAAGAGCGCCGGACGCGTCCGCCCGCCGGTCAGCTCCTCGCCTTTGCCGAGCAAGACGAGCTCGCCGAACGACAGGGCGTTGGCAAATTTCACAAGCGACGGCTCGCAGACGATGGCCGCCCTCAGCTTCGTCAATTGCCCCTCGCTCATATGCGGGAACTTTTGAAATAAATATTGAGAAACGGTCAGCTCCAGCACGGCATCGCCTAAAAACTCAAGCCGTTCATTGTCTTCGTGAAGCCGCCGCCGATGCTCATTCACATACGATGAATGGGTGAACGCTTGAATCAACAGCTTTTCGTTTCGAAAGGTGATGCCGATTTTGTTTTGCAGCTCTTGAAACTTCGCCCGCCTCTTTTCATGGATGCGCTCTTTATCTTTTTGTTTTGACATAAAAATGCCCTCCGACTTCGTTCCAGAACAAAATGGCCGTGTCTTCTTCTATTATATCCGTTCTCCGGTCCGCTACGCGAGCGGGAATCGTGCGCTTTTTTCCGCAAGGCCCGCCGAGCATCCCTGAAAAAGCAGAGAAAGCCCCGTTCGAAGCAACGGGACTTTGCAAAAAAGCAGCATTACAGACGACTTTTTATGTAGTTCACAGCGTCTCCGACTGTGACGATTTTTTCCGCCTCTTCATCGGAAATTTCCATGTTGAATTCATCTTCAAGTTCCATGACGAGTTCGACGATGTCGAGCGAGTCAGCGCCCAGGTCGTCCTTAAACGACGCTTCGAGCGTCACTTGCGATTCGTCAACCCCCAGCCGGTCAACGATGATTTTCGTTACACGTTCCAATACATCGGCCATTGCGTTCACCTCCCTTCATGATTATAGTCGATTGGCAGAAAAAATACTAGCGCTGTTTTTCTTACGGCATCACCATGCCGCCGTCAACATGAAGCGTCTGTCCAGTCATGTAGCTCGCGGCGTCGGAAGCGAGGAAAGCGACGACGCGGGCGACATCATCCGGCTCGCCAAAGCGGGCGAGCGGAATTTGCTTTAACATTTCCGCCTTCAGCTCCGGGCTGAGCGCTTCGGTCATATCGGTCGTAATGAATCCTGGTGCGACGGCGTTAACGGTGATGTTGCGGCTGGCGAATTCGCGCGCCGCCGTCTTCGTCAGCCCGATGACGCCGGCCTTGGCGGCGACATAGTTCGCCTGCCCCGGATTGCCGATCACGCCGACGACCGAAGCAATGTTGACGATCCGCCCATAGCGCTGCTTCATCATCGGGCGCGTTGCCGCCTTCGTACAAAGAAATACTCCTTTTAAGTTCGTGTTAATCACGGCATCCCATTCTTCTTCTTTCATCCGCATCAATAAATTGTCGCGTGTAATGCCGGCGTTGTTGACCAAAATATCGAGGCGGCCAAAATGGTCAATCGTCGTTTTCACCATGCGCTCAACATCTTCAGCGCGGGCGACGTCCGCCTGCACGGCGATCGCTTCGCGGCCGAGCGAGCGGATGGCCTCGACAACTTCATTCGCTTTCGCCTCGCTGCCGGCGTAATTGACGGCAACGTTCGCCCCTTGGCGGGCAAGCTCCAGAGCGACCGCCCGGCCAATGCCGCGCGACGCCCCGGTCACAAGAGCAATTTTTCCTTCGAGCATCGCTTTATTCCCCTTTCAGCGCCGCAACGGTCGCTTCGAAGGAAGCAAGATCGTTCACCGCATAAACGCGGGCGTTGCGGTCGATTTTTTTCACAAGGCCGGACAACACTTTTCCCGGACCGATTTCGACAAACGTGTCGACGCCAAGCGAAAGAAGCGTGCGCACCGACTGCTCCCAACGCACCGGCGAATACAGTTGTTCAATGAGAAGGCGGGCGATGTCCTCTTTTTTCGTCACCGGCTCAGCAGTCACATTGGCGACGACCGGAATGACGGCGTCACGAATCACCAAACTGTCAAGAACCGCTTTCAGTTTTTCTGCCGCCGGCTTCATGAGAGCGGAGTGGAACGGACCGCTCACCTCAAGCGGAATGACGCGTTTGGCGCCGCGTTCTTTCAAAAGCTGAGCCGCTTTTTCCACTCCGGCTTTCGAGCCGGAGATGACAATTTGCCCCGGGCAGTTGAAGTTGGCCGGCTCGACCGGATCGCCTTGGGCGGCGATTTCATTTGTCACTGCTTCAAGCGCATCAGCGTCCATCCCAAGCACCGCCGCCATCGTCCCTTCACCGGCCGGCACCGCTTCATCCATCAGCTCACCGCGGCGGCGCACCGCGTAGACGGCATCGGCAAACGACATGGCGCCGGCGGCGACAAGCGCCGTATATTCGCCTAAGCTGTGGCCGGCAACATAGTCCGCTTTCAGCCCAGCGCCGTCGACAAGCTGGAGCAAGGCGATGCTGGCGGTCAAGAGCGCCGGCTGGGCGTTATATGTCAACGTCAGCTCTTCTTGCGGTCCGTTGAACATGAGCTTGGAAAGCGCGAATCCAAGCCGCTCGTCAGCCTCCGCGATGACGGCACGGGCGCGGTCGTCATGCTCGGCAGCGTCTTTCGCCATGCCGACCGTCTGCGATCCTTGGCCAGGAAATAAAAAGGCGATTTTCCCCATTTTTGATTCCTCCTTTACCGATTATGCCCGTTCCAGCTCCGCTCTGATCGTGCCGATGACATCATGAACCACCATCTCTCGCGCCTGGCGGATGGCGTGGAAGATGGCGTTCGCATCGGACGACCCGTGCGCTTTAATGACCGGAGCATTTAAGCCAAACAGCGCCGCGCCGCCATACTCCGAGTAGTCCATCATTTTTTTCAGCCCGGCGAGCTTTGGCTTGAGGACGGCGGCGGCCAGCTTCGCCGCGACGCCGCTTGTCAGCGTCTGCTTGAGCAAGGAAAAGAGCGCCAGCGCCGTCCCTTCAATCGTTTTTAACGCAACATTGCCGGCAAAGCCGTCGGCGACGACAACATCAGCCACTCCTTGCAGCAGATCGCGCGCTTCGACATTGCCGATGAAATGAAGGTTCGTTTCCTTGAGCAAGGCAAACGCCCGTTTCGTTGTTTCGTTTCCTTTTTGGTCTTCCGTTCCGACGTTCAGCAAGCCGATGCGCGGTTTTTCGACGCCGCGCACGTTCTTTGCGTACACATGTCCCATCAAAGCGTATTGCTGCAAATGTTCCGGCTTTGCATCGACGTTGGCGCCGACATCCAGAAAGACAAAGCCGCGCCCATCCAACGTCGGCAGCGTCGGGGCGAGCGCCGGGCGGTCGATGCCGGCTGCCCGCCCGACGACAAACAGTCCGGCTGCCATGAGCGCCCCGGTATTGCCGGCGGAAATGCAGGCAGCGGCGCGCCCTTCTTTCACTTCTTCCGCCATGCGCACCATCGACGAGTTCTTTTTGCGCCGCACTGCCCGCACCGGCTCATCATCTGCTTCGATCACTTCGTCGGTGTGGATGACCGAAATGCGCTCTTCACCCGTCACATGCGGGCGAATTTTCTCTTCATCGCCAATCAGCGTAATCTCGATGTCAGGGAAATGGGCGGCGGCCATAAGCGCCCCGCGCACGATTTCGCCCGGGGCATGGTCTCCACCCATGGCATCAACCGCGATATTCATTGCTGTCCCCATCCTTTTTCTCTATGTTTGAACGATACATTTCAAACGTACCAGAAAAGACGAGCTCCTGGCCGACGTAGCTGTTCACCTCGACGATTGTGCGCCCGTGCGCCGTTTTTCCGGTCACTTTCGCTTTGGCTACGACCCGCTCCCCTTCTTTCACTTGGCGCACAAAACGAATGGTCGCTTTCGCTGTCAGCGCCAGTTCATCATGGATGACAGCGACGGCAAGCGAGTTGGCCTGAGCGAACAAATGATGGCCGCGGGCGATGCGGGTGCGCCGAAAGACGTGCTCCTCTTTCACATCGAAAATCGAAATGGCGCTCGCATCCGGCTCGATGTCAATAATGTCGCCGATCACTTCTTCAAGCGGCAACGCCCGCACTTTATCAGCGAACGACTGGCGGGCGACATTCTTGATGCGCTCACGCAGTTCGGGAATCGACAGCTCAAGCCGATCAAGGCGGATCGTCTGCACGCTGACCGAAAATTTTTCGGCGAGCTCTTCATCGGTGATAAACGGGTTTTCCCGGATCGTCTCCTGCAACAACCGTTGCCGTTCGCGTTTGCTTTTTCTCATCGATTCGTGACACCGTCCGATTTTATGACTAGGTACTAAAAGTAATATATAATATCAAAAAACGAAATGCAAGCACAAAAAATGAACAGCGCCACATGCTGTCGGCCGCTGTGGATCCGACGCCCCCCTCGCCAAACGGCTTTCTGCTCCATCCTCGAGGCTCACAAACGAAATAGTGGGACAGGCATCTCCTGCCTCCTCCGTCCGAACAATAAAAATATAGGCTTTCACTGGCCAAAAAATCAATTACCATAAAAAACAGCGGGGCGCGAATGCGCCGGCGCCTCCTCCCCTGTCTATTAATCTAGCTTTTCCCCATCGAGTATGCCGGACGTTTCCAGCTCGGCGCGCAGCCCGGCGTACGCCTCATCGCGCCAAAACGCGGCCGAGGAAACGAGCTTGGCGGCATCGCGGCGGGCGACTTCCAAAATGCGGTAATCATGCACTGGATCGCCGTAGCGGAATTCCGGGAGCCCGCTTTGTTTTGTACCGAAAAAATCGCCCGGACCGCGCAGCTCCAAATCTTTTTCGGCCAACACAAACCCATCGGCCGTTTCCGTCATGATGCGCATTCGTTCTTTGCCGACTTCCGATTTCGGGTCGGCGATCAAAATGCAGTACGACTGGGCGTCGCCGCGCCCGACCCGCCCGCGCAGCTGATGGAGCTGGGCGAGGCCAAACCGTTCGGCGTCGTAAATGACCATCACCGTCGCATTCGGTACATTCACGCCGACTTCAACGACCGTCGTCGAGACGAGCACATGGATGCGGTTTTCGCTGAACGCCCTCATGACGCGTTCTTTTTCGTCGGCCGACAGCCGGCCGTGCATCAAGCCGATCTCATATTTCCCGCGATAATAATGGACAAGCTGGCTATGGACATCGATGGCGTTTTGCACATCCAATTTGTCCGACTCCTCAATGAGCGGACAGATGACATACGCCTGATGACCACGGCGCAATTCCTTTTCGATAAAATCGAGCACGCGGGAGAACTGATGATGCTTCACCCAATACGTCTCGACTTTTTTTCGTCCGGCCGGCATTTCATCGAGCACCGATACGTCCATGTCGCCGAACGCCGTAATGGCGAGTGTGCGCGGAATCGGCGTCGCCGTCATCATCAATACATCCGGTGCATGCCCTTTCTCACGCAAAACGCGGCGCTGTTCGACACCAAACCGGTGCTGCTCGTCCGTAATAACGAGGCCGAGCCGGCGAAACTGCACTCCTTCTTGAATCAAGGCGTGCGTGCCTACGACGATATCAATTGTTCCTTCTTCCAGTTCGGCAAGCACTGCTTTGCGCTGCTTTCCCTTCACTGAGCTTGTCAAGAGCGCGATCGTCACATCCGTATCGGCAAACAGTTCGGCGAGCGAGCGGGCGTGCTGTTCAGCCAGAATTTCCGTCGGCACCATCAGCGCTCCTTGAAATCCGGACAAAGCGGCGGCGTAAAGAGCGACAGCGGCAACGACCGTCTTGCCAGAACCGACGTCGCCTTGCAAAAGCCGGTTCATTTGCCGCGGCGAGCGCATGTCCGCCAAAATTTCGCCGATGACACGGCGCTGGGCGTTCGTCAAGACAAACGGCAATCCGGAAAGAAAGGACGAAAGCCGCTCTTCAGAAAACGAATGAACGACGCCGCGCCGCTCATCGCGCATCAATCGACGGAGCGCCTGCATTTTCAGCTGGTACAACAAAAACTCCTCATAGATGAGCCGGCGCCGCGCCTGATGCAATTCTTCGCGCGTGCGCGGAAAATGAAGGGCGCGGAGCGCTTCTTGTTTGTCGACAAGGCGATAAGCGCGGCGCAAAGCGGGCGGCAGCGGGTCGGGGATGTGCTCGCCAAACTGTTCGAACGCCGCTTTCATCAACCGGCGCATCGTTTTCACCGTCAGTGGGCTGCGCACGGAGTAAACCGGCTCGATGCCGGTGGTCTCCGGAGCCGGTCCGAACCGAAGCTCGTAGGCGTTGATCGTTTGCCGATGCCGGTCCCATTTGCCGATCACCGTCACCGTCTCGTTCAGGGCGATTTTTTCCTTCAAATAGGGACGGTTGAAACAAACGACGGTGATCAAGTAGCGATCGGCCAGCATGCGGAAGGAAAGGCGCGATTTTTTCTTTCCGTAATACGTCAACAGCGGGGCGCTGTATACTTTTCCTTCCACTGTCACTTTTTCTTCATGGCGGACGGCGGCCAAATCTTTTTGTTCGTAATCATCATAGCGGTACGGGGCGTACGCAAGCAGCTCACCGACCGTCGCGATGCCGATGTCGGCAAGCGCCGCCGCCGTCTCTTCACCGATGCCTTTGACCGCCGTCACCGGCTGCTGCATCGCTTCGTTCACTTCGATGCCGCAGAAGCGCCGAAAATGCGGGCCGCAATGGCGCGGCCAGTCGGCGTCGCGGCCAACCCCCCTTGCGCCGTTTCTTTGAGCGCCACCGGCATGGCTGCACCGATGCGATACATCGCTTCAATCACTTCATCGCACGGGATGCGGCTTTTAATGCCGGCTAGCGCCATATCCGCAGCGATCATGGCGTTCGCCGCCCCCATCGCGTTCCGCTTGACGCACGGCACTTCGACCAGGCCAGCAACCGGGTCGCATACTAATCCCAACATATTTTTTAAGGCGATGGCCATCGCTTCGGCCGCTTGAGCAGGCGTCCCACCGGCCAGCTCAACCAGCGCCGCGGCGGCCATGCCGGCCGCCGACCCAACTTCGGCTTGACAGCCGCCGGCGGCGCCGGAAATCGAGGCGTTGTTGGCGACAATGTAGCCAAACGCCCCGGCTGTAAACAAAAACTCAATCATTTCCATTCTTGTCGGCCGCAGCTTCTCTTTCACGGCAAACAGCGTCCCCGGGACGACGCCGGCCGCCCCAGCCGTCGGCGTGGCGCAAATGACGCCCATCGCTGCGTTCACTTCGTTGGTCGCCATGGCTTTGCTGACGGCGTCTAAAATCGTCTCTCCGGACAAAAAACGGCCGCCCTCAATATAACGCTGCATCCGCACCGCATCTCCGCCCGTCAATCCGGAGCGGGACACAACCCCTTCGAGTCCCCTCTCGACGGCGCGCTCCATGACGGCTAGATGGTGATCCATTTGCGCGATCACCTCTTCCCGGCTTCGCCCGCTCACTTCCACTTCCTGACGAATCATCACTTCAGCGATTTTGATGCTGTCCTTTTCGGCCAACGCCACAAGTTCAGCCACATTGCGAAACATTTGATTCCCACCTGTCCTCTCTCCATCATGGCTTATCTTCTTTGATGCACATCAACATGAAACCGATTTCTTTTCAATCCGCAAGCTTCGCCACTTGAATGATGTTCGGCAGCTGCTCCAATTCTTGAATCAGATCATCGGTCAACGGCTGGTCAACTTCGATCGCCATGAGCGCCTCTTTCCCTTTCTCCTTGCGCGACACTTCCATATGGCCGATGTTGATTTTCTGTTTCGCCAACACCGAAGCCACCGCCCCAATCGTCCCATACCGGTCATTATGCATAATGAGCAGCGCCGGATGGTGGCCAGACAGCTTCAAGGCAAACCCATTCAATTCGACGATTTCGATTTTGCCGCCGCCGATCGAAATGCCGACGAGCTCAAGCTCGCCTTCATCATCGCCAATCCGCAGGCGCGCCGTATTCGGATGATGCGGAATCGCCTCCTCGGCGAAAAACGACACATCTACACCTTCCGCTCGGGCGATCTCAAGCGCATTCGGAAGACGTTCATCGAACGTGTCAAACCCAAGCAGCCCGGCGACAATGGCAACGTCGGTGCCATGCCCCCGATACGTTTCGGCAAATGAGCCGTAAAACGAAATGCGCGCCCACGTCGGCTTTCGGCCAAACAACTTGCGCGCAACCAAACCGATGCGCACCGCCCCGGCCGTATGTGAACTTGACGGCCCGACCATCACCGGGCCAATGATATCAAAGACGCTTTTGTATTTCATCTCCGCTATTCCTCCACAAAACAGAAAAATAAGAAAAATAGAAGGGAATGCTCCCTTCTATTATTCTAACATATTATTCGACGGAAATGATAAATGGATACAGCGGCTGCTTTCCGTTATGCACTTCCACTTCGACCCCGTCATGTTTTGTTTCCAAATAGGCAACGACTGTTTCCACATCGATCTCCGTTGCGTCTTCGCCGTACAAAATGGTCACGATTTCGCTTTCTTCATCAATGAGCGCATCAAGCAGCCGCTTCGTTACGGCGAGTTTGTCTTTGTCAGCGGCAATAATGCGGTCATCCCATAACCCCATGTAATCGCCCTTTTGAATCTCGATGCCGTCAATCGTCGTATCGCGCACGGAAAATGTCACTTGCCCCGTTTTCACTCGCGACAGCGCCGCCGTCATCGCCCGCTCATTTTGCTCGGCCGATTGCGCCGGATTGAACGCCAAGAGCGCCGCCAGACCTTGCGGAACCGTTTTCGACGGGATGACGATCACCCGCTGTTCGGAAAGCTCCGCCGCTTGTTTTGCCGCCATCACAATGTTTTTGTTGTTTGGCAGCACAAACACCGTTTCCGCGTTGGCGAGGCGGATGGCGTCAGCGATTTCTTCCGTGCTCGGGTTCATCGTTTGCCCACCTTCAATGATGGCGTGTGCACCGATGCTCCGAAACAGTTCAGCCACGCCAGCGCCCATGGCGACGGCGACGATGCCGTACGGCTTTGCTTCCTCTTTGGCAACGCCAGGAAGCGTTTTTGCCTCCTTGCCGACGATGTTGGCATGTTGTTCGCGCATGTTTTCAATTTTAATATTGATCAAGCTGCCGTAGCGTTGACCGTATGTCAGCACCTCACCCGGCGTTTCCGAATGGATGTGCACCTTAACAAGCTCTTCATCCGCGACAACGAGCAAGGAGTCGCCGAACTGGCTTAACTCGCGGCGGAACGTTTCTTCGGAAAACGGGTGCTCGGCCAGCTTTTCCGGCTCAAAACGGACCATAAATTCCGTACAGTAGCCAAACTCGATCTCATCGGCATGAATATGGCTTTGCGCGCTTTGATGGTGCACCATTTTCACTAGATCGTCCATCCGCGCCTCAGCGCGTGCGGCGCTCACGATTTCTCCTTTCAAAGCAGCAAGAAACCCTTCATAGATGTATACGAGCCCTTGACCGCCGCTGTCGACGACACCGACTTCCTTTAAGATCGGGAGCAATTCGGGTGTGCGCTGCAGCGCCGCTTTCGCCTCGGCGAGCGCCGCTTCCATCACGGCGATCACGTCGCGTTCTTTTTTTGCCACCTCCACCGCCTTGCGCGCCGCTTCTTTGGCAACGGTGAGGATCGTCCCCTCAACCGGCTTCATCACCGCCTTATAGGCTGTGTCCACCCCCGCCTGCAAAGCGGCGGCGAATTCGAAGCTGTTCACCGCTTGTTTGCCTTCGACTGCCTTGGCAAATCCGCGGAACAGCTGCGACAAAATGACGCCGGAATTGCCGCGCGCCCCCATCAACAGCCCTTTTGCCAGCGCCGCGGCGACGTTGCCGATATGGTCGGAGGCATTCGCCTTCACTTCTTTCGCCCCGGANTTCATCACCGCCTTATAGGCTGTGTCCACCCCCGCCTGCAAAGCGGCGGCGAATTCGAAGCTGTTCACCGCTTGTTTGCCTTCGACTGCCTTGGCAAATCCGCGGAACAGCTGCGACAAAATGACGCCGGAATTGCCGCGCGCCCCCATCAACAGCCCTTTTGCCAGCGCCGCGGCGACGTTGCCGATATGGTCGGAGGCATTCGCCTTCACTTCTTTCGCCCCGGACGTCATCGACAAGTTCATGTTTGTTCCTGTATCGCCATCTGGAACCGGAAAGACGTTCAGCGCATCGACCGTCTTGGCGTTGTTCGCCAAATGTGCGGCCCCTTGCTGCACCATATCGGCAAATCGTCTTCCGTCAAGCGTCCTCATTGTCACCGGCTAACTCCTCCTTACTACGGGTTTGACACCCGAACCCCTTGAACGTAAATATTGATCGACTGAACCGCCAGCCCGAGCGTCTGATCGAGCGTGTACTTCACTTTCGACTGCACGTTATGAGCGACTTCGGAAATTTTCGTTCCGTAGCTGACGATGATGTACATATCGATATGTACCTCGCCGTTTTCTTCGCGGACAATAACCCCTTTGGAAAAATTCTCCCGGCGCAAAATTTCCGACAGCCCATCGCGAATTTGGTTTTTCGACGCCATTCCGACAATGCCGTAGCAATCGACGGCAGCTCCCCCCGCGATCATCGCAATGACTTCATTGGCGACTTCGATGCGCCCGTATTTCGTTTGCCATTCGATCGACATGCTCGTTCCCCCTTTGCGTATCTCGCACAGCTACCCCTATTGTACTATAACGCTTTCTGTTTTCAAAGCGCTTCCCGTCCGCCCACTAGTATTATTTAGCCGAAAACTGAAATATATGTCAAGGACAGTTTCTTGAAAGAAAACCGCACGTCTATTGCAATCCCTACAGTTGTATGGTAAATTATAATAGTGTTTTTAGAGGGATGTGAAAGCAAGGAGGGAAAAACGATGGCGAAGTGCTTCATTACCGGCAAGAAGAAATCGTTCGGCAATTCGCGTTCGCATGCCATGAACGCCAGCCGCCGCACATGGAAAGCCAACTTGCAGAAAGTGCGCATTTTAGTTGACGGCAAACCGAAACGCGTTTGGGTTTCGGCGCGCGCGCTGAAATCTGGAAAAGTGAAACGCGTCTAACGTCCTAACGAAAAGAAGCCGCCCAAAAGGTTGCAACCCTCCTTTTGTTCGGCGGCAACAAAAAAGCACCAAAAATGGTGCTTTTTTCTTATCCTTTTTTAAATGCGTTCAACACCGCCCGCACGATTCCGCCTAAAAATCTCGGCAGCTTGATCGTATAAAACTTCATCCCGATTCCCTCCTCACACCGATCATAACGAGCTTCCCGCCATTTCCTTATCCATTATATTCCGTCATAAGCCAAGCGCGACTACGGGCAGCCGGCAAAATCGCTGCTCCTTATCATCATTAATATGCCTTCTGAAAACGAAAAAGTACCGGAAGATTGGATAAGTTCGTTACTAATACATAATGTCGAACCGCGGGAAATATGACAGTTTGTTAGCGGATATTTAAATCCGGTAAGCGTAAGCTCCGCCACCGTTTCGGAAATCGGGATGTATGACACATAGCGGTATCGATCGTCGCGCGCAACCGTATGCACGCCGGGCAGATGGACGGTGAGCACGTTTTGCCGGTCGATGAGTTCAATGGGCCGCCCGGCGTACTTTAACAGCAGCTCAACGTTGCCAAACAAATGGTCAAGCCGCCCGCCGGTCGCCCCAAACAGACGGATGGCCCCATCTGTCTGCCTAACCGCCCAGTCAAGAGCGATCTCCATATCCGTTTTATCTTTTTCCGCCGGCCAAATGTCAAGCTCCGGCAGCATCTCCCTTAGCCGCTTGACCTCCTCTGCCGGCAGCGAATCAAAATCGCCAAACGCCCGCACCGGACGGAGTCCGAAATCCAGCAGCGCTTTCGTACCGCGGTCGACGCCGACCCACTGCACATCGTTCCCATCATACGAGCGCAAATCGGGAAGAAGGTGGCGCGGACCGCCGCCGACAATATGGATCAACACATGCGTTTCCCCCTTTCAGCAAGGGCCGAGGCGGCCATCTTCCGTCCTTTTCTTTGCTCTCATCACCCTGCGGCTCGATAAGATGGCAAAAGCGGCGCTGCCTTTTTGGCTAGTTGGCGCACACTTCGCGAAGCGTGCGAATGGCGGCGGCTCGATCCCGTTCATTGTAGATGGCCGAGCCGGCGACAAGCACGTTCGCCCCGGCTTCCACGCAAAGCGGCGCCGTTTCCGCATTGATGCCGCCGTCGACCTCAATATCGACCTCTTTATTTTGTTCGCTGGCCATCCGGGCGACCTCACGGATTTTTGGCACGACCGCCGGAATGAACGCCTGTCCGCCAAACCCTGGATTGACCGTCATCAACAAGACGAGATCGACATCACCGATCACATGGCGGATCATCTCGACCGGTGTATGCGGATTGAGCACCACCCCGGCTTTGACGCCTTGTTCTTTGATAAAATGAATCGTCCGATGCAAATGCACGCACGCCTCAACATGGACGGAAATCACATCCGCGCCCGCTTTCGCAAACGCCGGAATGTATCGGTCCGGGTCGGCGATCATCAAATGGACGTCAAGCGGCAGCTTCGTCACCGGTCGAATGGCGGCCACGACCGGCGGACCGAACGTCAAATTCGGCACGAAATGCCCGTCCATGATATCGACGTGAATCCAATCCGCCCCGCCTTCCTCGACCGAACGAATCTCCTCAGCCAGGCGGGCGAAATCGGCTGATAAAATCGATGGCGCAATTCGAATCATGTTCAATACCTCGGCTTTCGTTCTTTCATTTCGGCAACAAAACTAACGTAGTGGTCATAGCGGTACGACGGAATCTCCCCGGCCTCGACCGCCTCACGCACAGCGCATTTCGGCTCGGCGATATGAAGGCAGCCGCGGAACTTGCACCCTTCCCCGTACGTTCGGAATTCAGGAAAATAATGCGGCAATTCGTCAAGCTCGATCTGGTCGAACTCAAGTGCACTAAACCCTGGGGTGTCGGCGACAAGCCCACCGGCGACCTCAAGCAGTTCGACATGGCGGGTCGTATGCTTGCCGCGCCCTAAATGGGTGGAAATGTCGCCCGTTTTCAACCGCAAATCCGGACGGAGCGCGTTTAATAGGGACGATTTGCCGACGCCGGACTGCCCGGCGACGACTGAGACGCGGCCGCGAAGGCGCAACGCCAGTTCATCGAGGCCGCCCTTGGTCACTGCTGACGTTTCAATCACGTCGTAGCCGATGCGCCGGTAATCATGCACGTAGCGGGCAATCTCTTCTTTTGATTCGCCATCCAACAAATCGATTTTGCTGATGACAATGATCGGCGTGATGCGTTTCGATTCAACCAAGACAAGAAAGCGGTCGAGCAGCTTGGCGCTGAAGTCCGGGCTTACAGCCGAAAAGACTAAAATCGCCTGTTCGACGTTGGCAATCGGCGGCCGCACAAGCTCATTTTGCCGCTCGCCAATCTCCAAAATATAGCCTTCCGTTTCGCTCGTCGCCTGAAAAACGACGCGGTCGCCGACGAGCGGCGTCACTTTTTTCTTGCGGAACACACCGCGCCCGCGGCATTGGAACACGCGGCCTTCGGACAGGACGTAATAAAATCCGCTTAACGCCTTAATGATTTGCCCTTCCGCCATAGCCTCACCCCTTTTTTCCGTTATTTTCTGGGTACGGGATCGATCCTTCCTCTTTGACGACATTGTTGACAATGACGCGGTAATAAGCGGTCTCCCCATATGGAATTTCAAACTCGACCATCTCGGTCGCTGGCGCCGTCAGCCGGTATGTTTTGTATGGCGTTGACATATTGTGGGTGGCATCTTGGATGTAAAGCTGGGCTTCAACCATTTGCCCCGGCATCGCCGGTTCATATGGGATCATAATCTCTTTCACTACCGTTTTGGACGGCTTCGGCTCCGGCCCGCGGGAAATGACGACTGTGATGGTTTCCCCTTTTTTTACCCGCTCGTTCGCCGCTGGAGTTTGCGAAATGACAAGCCCTTCTGGCACCTCGTCCGAATACTCGTACTTCACGTCAATGCGCAGCCCTTGATCCGCGCCGTAGTCGCGCACGCTTTTTTCCGTATAGCCAGTCAAATCTTTAACGGTGACCTTCTCCGGCCCGAGGCTGACGGTGAACATCACTTCCGTTTCATCAGGCACGACTTCATCACCGGCGTACGGGTATTGATCCAAAATCGTCCCTTCCGGCTTGTCGCTGTAGCGGCCGCTGCGTGTGATGCGGGTAAATCCTTCGGCGCGCAGCTCCTCCTCCGCCGCAGCAATATCATCGCCAATGAAGCTTGGAAATTCGATTTTCTTTTTTCCAATGCTTTTATAAATAATGACGCCGGCACCTTTCTTCACCGTCATGCCGGCTTCTGGATCGGTGCGCACGACTTTTCCTTCTTCGATTTGATCATCTTCTACATCGATCGTATCTTTGATTTCCAAACCGAGCGACGAAAGCTGTTCAACAGCGTCATCATAGTTTTTGTTGACCACGTTCGGCATCGTCACTTCTTTTGGAAAAATGAGGTCCGGAATCCATGTGACCGCGCTGATGCCGGCAGCTCCAATGAACAGCAAGGCAGCCACAAGCCAGGCAATCCATACCCGTTTCCGCTTCGGTTTCGGTTCGCCCGTCGTATGAACCGGTTCGCTCGTTTTTTCCTCGTACACAAGCGTCTCTTGCTCCAACGCCGCGCTTTCCGCATGTTTGATCATCGGAATGGCTTTCGTCGCTTCCTCATCGTCATCGGGTATGGTAAATTTCGGCTCATTGCGCCGCCTTGGATCCAGCGCTGTCCGAATGTCCTCGTTCATTTCGCGCGCGGATTGGTAGCGGTAAAACGGGTCTTTCGCCGTCGCTTTTAAAATAATGTTTTCCACACTTTGCGGGATGTCCGGATTCCACGCCTTCGGCGACGGCGTTTCCGCCTGCAAGTGCTTCAACACGATCGAAACGGCTGATTCGCCGGAAAACGGCAGCCGACCGGTGACGAGTTCAAACATGACAATGCCGAGTGAATAAATGTCCGATTTTTCAGTAGCGATGCCCCCGCGCGCCTGCTCCGGCGACAAATAATGAACCGAACCGAGCACAGAGTTGGTCTGCGTGATCGTCGTGCCGCTCATCGCCACAGCGATGCCGAAGTCGGTCACTTTCACATTGCCGTGCTCATCAAGCAAAATGTTTTGCGGTTTAATGTCGCGATGGATGATGCCGTTCTCATGGGCATGGGCGATCGCTGATGTCAGCTGGTCCATGATGCCAAGCGCCCGTTCGACCGGAAGCGGAGCGTGCTGCTGGATGTATTGCTTCAGCGTCGCGCCGCGCACATATTCCATGACGATGTAATAGACGCCTTCCTCTTCGCCGACGTCATAAATGGAGACGATATGTTCATGGTTTAAGCTCGTCGCCGCTTGCGCCTCGCGGCGGAACCGTTTGATGAACTGATCATCATTGGCAAAATCAAGGCGGAGCACTTTGACAGCAACATCGCGTTCCAAAATCATATCGCGGGCCAAATACACGTTGGCCATGCCGCCGCCGCCGATGAGGCTGATGATTTTATAGCGGTCATTCAATCGCTTTCCAATGAGCACGCCGATCACCCACCTTCACGTTCCGCTGAAACATCGATGACCGCCAGCGAAATGTTGTCTTCTCCGCCCCGCCCGTTGGCGAGCTGGATAAGCGCCTCCGCCTTCTCTTCCAGCGTGCCGGCACCCGTCAAAATATGTATCATGTCCGCTTCCGGCACTTTATTGGACAACCCGTCCGAACATAACAACAACATGTCGCCCTCGTCGAGCGCCACTGTTTTCACGTCGATTTTCACCGCCGGTTCCGTGCCAAGCGCCCGCAACAGCACGTTTTTGCGCGGATGATGCTCAGCCGCTTCTTTCGAAAGTTGCCCGCTTTTGACGAGCTCATTGACCAACGAATGGTCGTCGGTCAGCTGCTGAATTCCGCTTTTGTTGAGCACGTAGCAGCGGCTGTCGCCGATATGGGCAACCGTCGCAAACGAATTAGCGCAAACGGCGGCGACGACCGTCGTCCCCATTCCTTGACATTCCGGGTGGGAACAGGCATGGCGAAACAGTTGTTCGTTCGCCGCCGCAATTTGCGTCTTGAGCCATTGCTCCGCCTCAGCCGGCGAAGCAAGGCTACTCTCTTTCTCCCATCGCTCCTGCAAATACGCCACCGCCATGGAACTGGCCACATCACCGGCGCGATGGCCGCCCATCCCGTCAGCGACGACCGCTAAATATTGGCCGCTTTGATTGACAAATACGCCGCCGCTGTCTTCGTTATGTTCGCGAATTTGGCCGATGTCAGTTCGGAAAACGGCTCGCATCCGATTCACCTCGTCTCCTCTTTTCGCTCCTTCGCGCGAAGCTGTCCGCAGGCGGCATCGATGTCGTGTCCATGTTCGCGGCGAATGGTGACATTGATTCCATGTTTTTTCAACGCCCGTTCAAAGGCGAAAATTTGGCTGCGCGGCGTGCGCACATAGTTGCGCTCCGGCACGTAGTTAACCGGAATCAAATTCACATGGCATTTCAGCCCTTTAATCAGCTCGGCCAACTGCTCGGCG
This sequence comes from Geobacillus thermopakistaniensis, assembly GCF_000498995.1. NCBI lineage: Bacteria > Bacillati > Bacillota > Bacilli > Caryophanales > Anoxybacillaceae > Geobacillus > Geobacillus thermopakistaniensis. The sequence goes on along the minus strand of NZ_AYSF01000049.1, from coordinate 31,198 downwards.
TGCTCAAGCTGGTCGTTCACCCCGCCGAACAATCCGTATTCAAACGTCACGCGCCGGCCGGTTTTTTCAATGTAATACCGAACCGCCTCCATCAACTTGGGCAGCGGGTACGCTTTATTGATCGGCATGAGTTTCGTCCGCAGCTCATTCGTCGGTGCATGCAACGAAATGGCGAAGTTGACTTGCATTCCTTCATCGGCAAATTGGTAAATTTTTGGGATGATGCCGCTGGTGGAAACGGTGATATGGCGGGCGCCAATGTTCAACCCTTTTGGGTGATTGACGATGCGCAAAAACTTGATGAGCGCATCGTAGTTGTCGAACGGCTCGCCGATGCCCATGACGACGATGCTGCTGACGCGTTCATTCGTGTCATCGAGCGCCTTTTGCACTTGCACGACTTGGGCGACGATCTCGCCCGCCTCTAAATGACGCTTCAGTCCGCCGAGCGTCGAAGCGCAAAACGTGCAGCCGATGCGGCAGCCGACTTGCGTCGTGACGCACACCGAATTGCCGTAGTTATGACGCATGAGCACCGTCTCGATCGAATAGCCGTCATGGAGCTCAAACAAAAATTTGATCGTTCCGTCTTTAGACGTTTGTTTGACCACGGTTTTCAACGTCGTGATCGAAAACGATGACGCTAGCTGTTCGCGCAGCCGCTTCGGCAAATTCGTCATGTCGGCAAAATCGGTGACACGGTTTTGATACAGCCACTCGTAAATTTGCGTGGCCCGAAACGGCTTTTCGCCTTGAGCGACAAGCCATTCCTTCAATTCGTCTAGCGTGAGCGAATAAATCGATGGCAACGGAGGCTGCGTTTCGCCGACAGAGCGGCGGGCAGCCGGACGAACCATTTCCATGCTTTTACACCTTCTTTCGCAGTCGGGCGATAAAAAACCCGTCAGAGTCAAAATGATGCGGCAAAAGCTGCAACATGCCGCCTTTCACATGCGGCCGCACCGGTTCCGGCATCCGTTCGGCAAGGCTGGCGTCGAGGAAAAAGTCCGGATGATCCGCTAAAAAGCGGGCGATGGCTTCTTCATTTTCCTCGCGCTCCACCGTGCATGTGCTGTAGACAAGCGTACCGCCTTTTTTCAAAAGCGGGGCGGCCGCCCGCAAAATGGCTTGCTGAATCTCGACAAGCGCGGCGATGGCGTCTTTCCCTTTCGTATATTTGATCTCCGGTTTGCGGCGAATGACGCCGAATCCAGTGCACGGCGCATCGACCAAAACGCGGTCAAACGATTCCGGGGCAAACCGCTCGCCGAGCCGGCGGCTGTCAAGGGCGAGCGTCGCAACGTTGTCAAGCCCGAGCCGCTTGGCCTGCTGTTCGATCATCATTACCTTACGTTCGTGGATATCAACAGCAACGACCTCGCCGCGCCCGTCCATCCGCTCGGCGATATGGGTCGTTTTCCCGCCCGGCGCCGCGCAGCAGTCAAGCACCCGCTCGCCGGGGGCTGGGTCGAGCGCTCGAGCGACAAGCATTGAGCTTTCATCTTGAATCGTCAGCCAACCGGCGCGAAACGTCTCCGTATGAGCCAAATTCCCTTTTTCCGCCCGGATGGCCTCCGGAGCGACATGGCCAGGGATTGCCTGCATCCCTTCAGCGCGCAGCCGCTCAAGCGCTTCTTCGACAGTCGCACGCAGCCGGTTGACGCGGGCCGTTGATTGCGGCGGGCGCAAATTCGTCTCGCACATGCGCGCCGCTTCTTCATAACCATATTGCTGGATCCAGCGCCGAACGAGCCACTCGGGATGGCTGGTGGCAAGGGCGAGCCGCTTGCCCGCGTCATCAACCGCCTCGATCGACGGCAGCCCCTCGCGGCCGATGGCCCGCAATACGCCGTTGACAAGTGAAGCAATGCCGCGATGGCCGCGCCGTTTGGCGATTTCAACCGCTTCAAAGACGGCGGCGCGGTCGGGAACACGATCCAAATACACCATTTGATACAGCGTCAACCGAAGAAGCACGCGCACCCACGGCTCAAGCCGGCGCGCCTTGCGCAAAAACGGCGCCAAATAATAATCGAGCGTGTCGCGCCGTTGCACCGTGCCGTAGACAATCTCGGTCAACAGCGCCGCATCGCGCCCGTCAAGGCGTCCTTTTTGAATGGCTTCGTTTAATTGCAAATGACTGTACGCTCCTTTTTGTTCAATGGCTAACAGCGTATCTAAAGCAAGTTCACGTACGTTCATGATCCTCTCCTAGCTTCATGCCGACCGCCAGCCGGCTGCCGGCGCCGCGCAAAAACTCGCCCGCCGCCATCCGTTTTTTTCCGGCCGGCTGCAATTCGGTGATGCGAATGGCTGTCTCATTGCCGGTGGCCACGACAATGCCGTTTTCCTCGAGCGCCAAAATCGTGCCCGGCGGCGCCGAACGGGGCGCCGGCACTTTTTCACCCCACCAAACCTTCCAAATGTGCCCATCCTGCGTTGTATACGTGACCGGCCACGGATGGAAGGCGCGAATATGGTTGTAAATGGCTTCGCCGGGCTGCGTCCAATCGATCCGCTCCTGCTCGCGGCGAATGTTCGGCGCATACGTCGCTTTCTCCTCATCTTGCGGAACGGGCGCAATGTTTCCTTCCAATAAAAGTGGAAGCGTTTCTGATAGTAGTTTAGCCCCGGCGGCGCTCAATTTATCATGGAGCGTGCCGACCGTATCCGTTTCGGCAATCGGCACTTCGACTTGCGCTAACATGTCGCCGGCGTCCAACCGCTCCACCATATACATGATCGTGACGCCCGTTTTCGTTTTCCCTTGCCAAATGGCGTAATGGATCGGCGCCCCGCCGCGCAGCTCGGGCAGAAGCGAGGCATGGACGTTGATGCAGCCGTATTTTGGTGCATCAAGCAGCGCTTTCGGCAAAATTTGCCCGAACGCAGCCGTGACAATCAAATCGGGCGCAAACGCCAGCACTTGTTCGTATTGCTCCGGCTCGCGAATTTTTGTCGGCTGCAGCACCGGGATGCCGCGGCGCTCCGCTTCCACTTTCACCGGGGGCGGAACGGGCTCGCGCTTCCGCCCTTTTGGCTTATCCGGCTGGGTGACGACCGCTGCAACATGATAACCGTCATCAAGCAGCTGGCGCAAAATCGGCACGGCAAAGTCAGGTGTTCCCATAAACACAATGTTCGTCATTGGCATCTATCCTTCCAATTCTTCAAGATCGCAATATCGAATCACTTTCGACGTAAACAGCACGCCGTGCAAATGGTCGATTTCATGCTGCAGGGCGCGCGCCAAAAAACCGGTCGCGGAAAGCGTAAACGGGCGGCCGCGCCGGTTTTGCGCCCGCACTTTCACAAATTTCGCGCGCGGCACTTCGCCAAACAAACCAGGAAAGCTCAAACAGCCTTCAACATCCACTTGTTCGCCGCGCGCCTCGATCACGACCGGGTTGATGAGCTCAATGCGTCCGTGCTCATCTCCGACATCAACGACCGCAACCTGTTCCGCGACGCCGATTTGCGGGGCAGCTAGGCCCACCCCGTCAGCGGCAAGCATCGTTTCATACATATCGTCAAGCAGCCGCCCGAGCCGACGGTCAAATATCGTCACCGGCGCGCACGGCTGTTCCAAAATTGGATTTGGATGCATCACAATCGACAAAACGGCCAATGTCATTCCTCCATCTTCACATCATCATATACGGATTCGTGTCGACCGTAATCGTCACTCCGCCATGGGCGGCATCGGCTTGGTAGCGGTCGATGACCGCCTTGAGCGCCGCGGTCAAATTCGGCTCCCGTTTGTATTTTATCATGCATTGGTAGCGATATCTATCGTGAAGACGGGCGATTGGCGAGGCAACCGGGCCGAGAACGACCGCTTCGTGCGACAGATGCTTGCGCAAATAGGCGGCGATCTTTTCCGCCGCTTTGGCCGCAGCCGGCGCCTCTTCGTGGGCGGCGGTAATGAGCGTCAAATAATAGTACGGCGGATAGCCGTGCGCTTTGCGCAGCGCCATCTCCCGCTGGTAAAAGGCGCGGTAGTCGTGGCGGGCGGCCAGTTCAATGCTGTAGTGGTCAGGCGTATACGTCTGAATGATGACTTCGCCGGGCAGCTCGTGCCGCCCGGCGCGCCCGCTCACTTGCGTCAACAGCTGGAACGTTTTTTCCGCGGCGCGGAAATCGGGCAAATGAAGCATCGTGTCGGCCGCCAGCACACCAACAAGCGTGACGTTCGGAAAATCAAGTCCTTTGGCGATCATTTGCGTGCCGAGCAAAATATCGGCTTCCTTGGCGGCAAAACGGGAAAGCAGCTCTTCATGCGCCCCTTTGCGGCCGGTCGTGTCGACATCCATGCGGATGACGCGCGCTTTCGGCAGCAACCTCGTCAGTTCTTCTTCCACTTTTTGCGTGCCGGTCCCGAAAAAGCGGATGTGTTCGCTTCCGCACGATGGACAGCGAGGGACAAGCGGCTCTTCATGCCCGCAATAATGGCATTTCATCCGCTCGCCGGCGCGATGGTACGTCAACGAAATGTCGCAGTGCGGACAGCGGATGACATAGCCGCAGCTGCGGCACATGACAAACGTCGAATAACCGCGTCGATTCAACAGCAACACTGCCTGCTCGCCGCGCTCAAGCCGGCGGCGCAATTCGTCAAGCAACCGGCGTGAAAACATCGAACGGTTGCCGCTTCGCAGCTCCTCGCGCATATCGACGACATGAACGTCCGGCAGGCCGCGGTCGCTGATGCGCTCCGGCAGCTCGAGCAGCTCGTACACCCCTTTGGCGGCGCGGGCGAACGTCTCAAGCGAGGGGGTGGCGCTGCCAAGCACGACCGGGCAGCTGTGGCGGCGAGCGCGGTAAATGGCGACATCGCGCGCATGATAGCGCGGCATTTCTTCTTGCTTGTAGCTCGTCTCATGCTCCTCATCGATGATGATCATCCCTAAGTTTTCAAATGGGGCAAACACCGCCGAACGCGCACCGACGACAAGCTGCACTTCTTTCCGGTGAATTTTCCGCCATTCGTCATATTTTTCGCCGACCGACAGCCCGCTGTGAAGCACCGCTACTTTCGAGCCGAACCGGCTTTTGAAGCGCTCGACCATTTGCGGCGTCAGCGAAATTTCCGGCACGAGAACGATCGCTTCCTTTCCTTGGCGCAACGCTTCATCAATCGCCTGCATATACACTTCCGTCTTCCCGCTGCCGGTGACGCCATACAGCAAAAACGTGCGATGCTCCCCAGCGCGCACCGAAGCGGCGATCTTCGCCAACGCCGCCTCTTGCGCCTGGGTGAGCGCCGGCGGCTCGCTCGGCTGAAACGTGCGATGCTCGTACGGGTCGCGGTACACCTCGACATCGTTCAGCACCACAAATCCTTTGTCGACGAGCGCTTTCAGCGGCGCTGAGGAGACGCCAAGCACCGCTTGCAGTTCGGCAACCGACGCCGCCTTCCCTTTTTCAAGCAAAAATGAAAGCACCTCTTTTTGTCTTGCCGGCAGCGACCCGAGCTCCTGTTTCGCCTGTTCCGATGGAATGGCAAGAGCGGCGTGCTTCACCGTTTTCTTGCCCGCTTTTTCTTTCACCTTGTAGACCGCCTCGAGCACGCCCTGCTGCACCGCTTTTTGCGCCGCCCGCCATAAACCGGCCGCCTCAACCTCTTTCCAAGCGGCTTCCGTCCGCCCGGCAAACAGCGGCTTTACCTCATCCGGCAACCTCTCTCTCTTCTCTTCATCTGTCAAACGGAGCGTTTTTTCATATTTCGCCCGCATCGCTGCCGGCAGCATCGCCTGGTACGCCGAAATGGCAAAACAAAGCGTCGTTTCCGTTAAATAGCGGCCAAGATCAAGCAGCTCTTCGTTTAACACCGGCACGACATCAAGCACATGCTCAATCGGTTTCAGTTGTTTGATGTCGGAATGGTCTTTCACATCAACGACAAACCCTTGCAAACGCCGCGCCCCAAACGGCACCGTCACCCGCATGCCCGGCTGGATGATGCCTTGCCAGCGTTCCGGAATCAAATAATCAAACGGGCGGTCCGTCTGCCGGGACGGGACATCGACAATCACGGATGCTACTTTCATCGAATCGCCTCGATATACGCGTGAATTTCTTTTAAAATTTCCTCGGCCGCCTCGCGTTTCGTCATGAGCGGCAGCGGCCGAACGACGCCGTCGCGGCGGAAGATGGTGACGATGTTCGTATCGCCGGCAAACCCTGCCCCTTCTTCGGTGACATTGTTGGCGACGACCATATCAAGCCGCTTTTCTTCAAGCTTTTTTAACGCATACTGTTCAAGGTTGTCCGTCTCAGCGGCAAATCCAACTAAAATCTGTCCCGTTTTCCGCTCACCAAGCGCTTTCAAGATGTCCACCGTCCGCTCCATCTCCACCACATAATCACCCGGTTGCTTTTTGATTTTGGACGCCGCCACATATTTCGGCCGATAATCGGCGACCGCCGCCGCCTTGATCACGATGTCCGTTTCCGCAAACCGAGCCATCACCGCTTCATACATCTCTTCCGCCGATTCAACCGCCACCGTCTCGACGCCATCGGGCGAAGAAAGCGCCGTCGGTCCGGAGACAAGCGTCACCGAAGCGCCGAAGCGGGCCGCCGCTTCGGCGATGGCGTAGCCCATTTTGCCGCTCGAATAGTTGGAGAAATAGCGGACTGGATCAAGCCTCTCCCGCGTCGGCCCAGCGGTGACAAGCACACGCTTCCCGCGAAACAGCGGCGGATCACCGGCAAAAAAGCGCTCGATATGGGCGATGATGTTCTCCGGCTCCTCCAGCCGCCCTTTGCCGATGTAGCCGCACGCCAAATAGCCTTCCGACGGCTCGATGAACCGGTAGCCGAATTGGCAGAGCCGCTCAATGTTCGCCTGGACGGCCGGATGCTCGTACATATGGACGTTCATCGCCGGAGCAATCCAGACGGGCGCTTTCGTCGCCAAAATCGTCGTCGTCACCATATTGTCGGCGATGCCGGCGGCCAGCTTCGCCATCGTATTGGCCGTCGCCGGTGCGACCAAAACGAGATCAGCCCAGTCCGCCAAATCGATATGGGCGATGACGGCCGGGTTGTTTTCGGCAAACGTATCGACATACACTTCCTGGCGCGACAAAGCTTGAAACGTGAGCGGTGTAATGAACCGGCACGCCCCTTCTGTCATGATCACTTTTACTTCAGCGCCGCGCTGGGTCAACTGGCTGGTGAGCGCCGCCGCCTTGTACGCCGCCACCCCCCCGGTCACACAAAGCAAAATATGTTTTCCCTTGATCATGTTGGCCACCCCCCGACATTGAAAAAAATAACAACCTAAAGCTAGGTTGTTATTTTTCCTCCTCCACTAATTCGACCTTGTCACCAGCGATTTCCTCGAGCGCCTGGCCGACAAATTTTTTCGACACCGGCTTTTTCACCATCAACTCCGCACCGTCCTGCAGCTCGCGCGCCCGTTTGGCCACCACCGTGACGAGCTTGTATTTCGAATCGACTTTTTGCATCAGCAAATCGATGGAAGGATACAGCATCGTCATTCCACCCCCAACATCCGTTTATATCGCTCGGCGACGCGTTCGCGCCGGCAATGTTCGGCGATGACGATCGCCTTGATCCGCTCGCAGGCGAGCTCCACTTCATCATTTTCCACGACATAGTCGTACTCGTCCATCATTTCAAGCTCCTCTTTCGCCGCCCGCAGCCGATTTTCAATCAGCTCTTTCGACTCGGTGCCGCGTCCCATGATCCGCTTTTCAAGCTCCGTGAGGCTTGGCGGAGCAAGGAAAATGAAGAGCGCCTCTGGAAACGCCCGCCGTACTTTCATCGCTCCCTGCACTTCGATCTCTAAAAACACATCTTTCCCTTCGGCAAGCGTCTTCTCCACGTAGTCGATCGGCGTGCCATAGTAGTTGCCGACGTATTCCGCCCACTCGAGCAGCTTGTTTTCCCGAATCATTTGTTCAAACTGCTCGCGCGTGCGGAAGAAGTAGTCGACGCCTTCCACTTCGCCTTCGCGCGGCTTGCGCGTCGTGACCGACACCGAATAATGAAGATTGATGTCCGGCTGCGAAAACAGCGCCTTGCGCACCGTTCCTTTGCCAACGCCAGACGGACCCGACATGACGATCAACAACCCACGTTCGTTCTTCAACGCCCAAAACCCTACCCTTCCTCGGAGAAATCGTCGCTTCCATATAAGCGGTTCGCCACCGTTTCCGGCTGCACGGACGACAAAATGACGTGATCGCTGTCCATAATGATGACGGCGCGCGTCCTCCGCCCGTGCGTCGCGTCAACAAGCTTGCCGCTTTCGCGCGCATCTTGAATGATTCGTTTGATCGGCGCCGAATCAGGGCTGACAATCGTAATGATGCGGGCGGCTGACACCATGTTTCCGTACCCGATATTGATAAATTTCATCATCATGACACGCCCACCTGCCATATCCGATATTGTTGCCGCCAATAAGTCGTTTTAAACAGTTATTCCACGTTTTGCACTTGCTCGCGCATTTTCTCAAGTACGCTTTTCATCTCAACGACTTGCGCGGCAATCAGGCTGTCGTTTGCCTTGGCGCCGATCGTGTTGACTTCCCGGTTCAACTCTTGCACCAAAAAGTCCAGCTTCCTCCCGATCGGTTCGTCCATTTCTAAGGCGTCTGCCATTTGCGCCAAATGGCTGCGGATGCGTTTCAATTCCTCATGAATGTCCGCCTTTTCGGCAAACACCGCCACTTCTGTGAGCAGGCGCGCCTCATCGACCGGAGCGGGCGCCCATTCGCGCAGGCGGCGCGCAAGCCGCTCGCGGTATTGTTCAATAACAAGCGGCGCCCGCTGTTCAATGGCTTCCACCCCGGCTTCGACTTCATGAAGACGGGCGCGCAAATCCGCGGCAAGCGCCTCCCCTTCGCGCCGGCGCATGGCAACAAGTGCCTTTGCCGCTTCATCGACAGCGGTCAAAAGCAGCGGCTCGACCTCCTCGTTCGCTCCTTCCTCTTCCACAACTTCGACCGCCCCATCAAGCCGAAGCAGCTCGGCCGCCGTCACGCTGCCGTCAACAGCAAATCGCTTTGCAGCCTCCTGCAACCCGGCCCAATATTGGCCGAGCAAATCCCAATCAATATGTACGTTCCGCTTTACAAGTCCTTCGCCGGCGATCGTGACGAACACTTCCACTTTTCCGCGCCGCACGTACGGCAAAATTGCTTTCTTTATTTTATCCTCAAACACGAGCCATTGTCTAGGGAGGCGAATGGAAATTTCGCAAAACCGGTGGTTGACCGATTTCATTTCCACCGCCACCATCAAACGATCCGTTTTTTTTGTGCTTGCGCCGAAGCCGGTCATGCTGTAAACCATATCATCACATCCGTCGTTGCCTTGATGAAAAAGAAAAGGTCATAGAGCGTTCCTCTATCACCCTTTTTATTATAACATATCCATCCTTTTATTTTCTCGTAAAAAGCGAGCCAGCAAACAAAAATGTCGGCAAGGCGGACAAGCCAATGATGAGCAGCCAATCGACTGTTGCGAGCGGCTTCGTATGGAACACTGCGGCAAGCGGTGGGTAATAGATGACGACAATGAGCAAAAGCAGCGACACGATCACCGCCGCGACAAGGTATATGTTCCCGAACGGACTGCGGTCAAAAACCGAATGGTCGCAACGGCAGTCGAACACATGGATCAATTGGGCCAACACAAGCGTCGCAAACGCCGCCGTCTGGGCGTAAACGAGATCCTCGCCGCTCCGTTCATAGGCGGTCAGAAACGCAGCCAGCGTAACAACGCCGATCAAAAAGCCGCGGCTTACGATTTTCCAGCCGAGCCCGCGGGCGAACACCCCTTCATCGGGACGGCGCGGCGGCCGCTTCATCACGTTTTCTTCTGGTTGGTCGAGCCCGAGCGCCATGGCTGGCAAACCATCGGTGACAAGATTGACCCATAAAATTTGAATCGGCACGAGCGGCAGCGGCAAGGCAAGCAGCATCGCAAACAACATGACGAGAATTTCCCCGACGTTCGAGGCAAGCAAGTAGCGGATAAACTTGCGAATGTTTTCGTAAATGTTGCGCCCCTCTTCGATCGCGGCCTCAATCGTCGCAAAGTTGTCATCCAACAAAACGAGCGACGCCGCCTCTTTCGCCACCTCTGTCCCCGACCGGCCCATGGCGACGCCAATATCGGCTGCTTTCAGAGCGGGCGCATCGTTCACCCCGTCGCCGGTCATGGCAACAATATGGCCGCGACGCTTGAGGGCGTTGACAATTTTTAACTTATGCTCCGGAGCGACGCGGGCAAACACGTAAATCTCATCAACTACGCGTTCGAGCTCATCGACCGACAGCTTCGACAACGCCGCACCATCCATCACTTTTCCGCCAGGCGGCAGCACGCCAAGCTGTTTGGCGATGGCGGTGGCTGTCAACACATGATCGCCGGTGATCATCACCGTTTTCATGCCTGCCTCTTTGCATCGCGCCACTGCTTGCTTCACCTCAGGGCGCGGCGGATCGATCATGCCGGCGACGCCGAGGAACCGAAGCTTTGTCTCCGCATCCTTCTCCGACTCGATCCGTTCCGTTTCCGCAAGCAGCCGATACGCGACGGCGATCGTGCGCAAGGCGGAAGACGCCATCTGGCGAATCGCCTTCTCGATCGTTTCTTTCCACGCCGGGGTCAGCATCTGCTCGCGGCCGTTCCATTCAAGGCGGTCCGCCCGCTCAAGCAGCACATCGGGCGCCCCTTTCGTCACGACAAACCGACGGCCGTTTCGGTCGCGGACGATCACCGTCATCATTTTCCGCTCGGAATCAAACGGAAACTCCTGTTCGATCGTGTACTCACGCAAAAGCATTCCTTTCGCCAATCCAGCTTTGGCCGCCGCGACCAGCAGCGCTCCTTCCGTCGGATCGCCGTCGACGTAACGCCGGCCGTTTTCCTCTTTCAACTCCGAACTATTGCAAAGCACCCCCATTGTCAACAGGCGAGCGAGCTGGGGAACGCGGTTCGGATCAACCGTCCGGCCGCGTTCAGAAAACTCGCCATCCGTTTCAAGACCAACGCCGCTTACCGCAAATGTCCGCCCGCCTGCCCATACTTGCGTGACGGTCATCATGTTTTCCGTCATCGTCCCCGTTTTGTCGGAACAAATGACCGAAGCGCAGCCGAGCGTTTCCACCGCCGGAAGCTTGCGGACGATGGCGTTTCGTTTGATCATCCGCTGCACGCCAAGCGCCAAGACGACCGTCACAATGGCCGGCAACCCCTCCGGAATGGCGGCGACCGCGAGCGACACACCAGCCAAAAACATTTCATACAGGTCGTGCCCTTGAATGACACCTACGGCCACGACCGCTGCCGTCAGCGCCAATGCGACGACAAGCAAAATTTTCCCAAGCTGCTCGAGCCGGCGCTGGAGCGGGGTTGCCCCCGCATCCGCCTCTTCGAGCATCGTTGCGATTTGTCCCATCGCTGTTTTCATCCCAGTGGCGATGACAATCCCGACCCCATTCCCTCTTGTCACGAGCGTCCCCATAAACGCCATATTGTACAAATCGCCCAACGACGCCTGTGCTGTATGAAGCGGGGCGGCGGATTTGGCCACCGGCACTGATTCGCCCGTCAGCGCCGACTCCTCGATTTCCAGGCCGGCCGCCTCAATCAAGCGGATGTCGGCCCCGACCCGGTCGCCGCTTGCAAGTCTCACCACATCGCCGACAACAAGCTCGCGCGTGGGGACTTTCACCCACTCCCCGCCGCGCAACACAACCGCTTGCGGAGCGGACAACCGTTTTAAGGCGGCAAGCGACTTTTCCGCCCGCCGCTCCTGGATAAACCCCAGGATGGCGTTCATGATCACGATGACGACAATCGCCACCGCATCCACATACTCGCCTAAAAACGCGGAAATCACCGTCGCCAAAAGCAACACAAGCACCATAAAATCTTGAAACTGGCGAAAAAAGACAACGATGGCCGACTCCTTCTTCCCTTCCGCCAGCTCGTTGTACCCGAACTGCCGCAGCCGTTTTTCCGCCTCCGCCGCAGTAAGCCCGGTCTTGACATTCGTCTTCGTCTCGTGCGCGACATCGCTTGCCGCGAGCGTATGCCATTGCATCTGTCTCCCTCCGTCCTTCCATTTTTTTCGCACGCCGTTCCCGCTTCTCTATGCTTATTCATACATGTCCCAAAAAATGATAGTCCCCGCCATGATGTTTAGCGACACAAACATAAGGAGTCGTGGGGCCCTTTGCCACGCCATCTCCCCCATAAGGGAAAAAATCGTGTCAAAAAAGCGGGCCTCCCCATTTTATGCAACATGTTCGTCGGGCATCTTCGTCCGTCTTCAGGTAATATTCAAAGAAATGTTCAAAACGGCGGGTCGTATGGTAAGATCGAAATAGCAAACAAACGAAATAGAAAGGTGTTTTCCATGTCCTTTGACGGAGTGTTTACGTACGCCATTGTCGGTGAACTCGAAGAGGCGCTTGCGGGCGGGCGGATCACGAAAATCCACCAGCCGTCGGCGTATGAGATCGTGCTGCTTGTGCGCGCCCGGGGCCATAACCATAAAGTGATGCTGTCGGCGCATCCGACGTACGCCCGCGTCCATTTGACAAACGAAACGTACAACAACCCATCCGAGCCGCCGATGTTTTGCATGCGGCTGCGCAAACAGTTGGAAGGAAGCGTCATCGAAGCGGTCCGCCAAGTCGATTTTGACCGCATCATCGTCATGGACACAAAAGGCCGCGACGAACTCGGCGACGTGCAGACAAAGCGGCTCATCATTGAAGTGATGGGCCGCCATAGCAACATCATCCTCGTTGATGCATCGACCGACACGATCATCGACAGCTTGAAACATTTGCCGCCGTCGGTCAACCGCTACCGGACGGTGCTTCCCGGGCATCCGTACGTCGCCCCACCGACGCACGGCAAGCTGAACCCGCTTGAGGCGACGGAAGAAATGGTGCTGAAAAAAATCGACTTTCACGCCGGCAAGCTCGCCCATCAGCTTGTTTCCGCCTTCAGCGGCATTTCGCCGCTATTTGCCAATGAGGCGGTGTTCCGCGCTGGACTCGCCAACCGGACGACGCTGCCGAAAAGCTTCCTCGCGCTCATCGATGACGTTCGGCACCGCCGCTTTGCCCCGATGATGTACACGAACGGGGAAAAAGAATGGTTTTACGTTTTGCCGCTTAAGCACTTAAAAATCGAAGGCCAACCGTTTGCGAGTGCAAGCGAGCTATTGGACCGCTTTTATTTCGGCAAGGCCGAGCGCGACCGCGTCAAGCAGCAAGCTCATGACATCGAGCGTCTCATGGCGAACGAAAAGGCGAAAAACGAGAAAAAGCTCCTAAAGCTCGAACAGACGCTTGAAGAAGCAAAGAAAGCCGACGTTTATCGACTGTACGGCGAACTGCTCACCGCCCATTTGTACGCCATAAAGCGCGGCATGACGGAAATCGAGGTCGCAAACTACTACGACGAAAACGGAGGCACCATCACCATTCCGCTCGACCCGCAAAAATCGCCGTCCGAGAACGCGCAACAGTACTTTCAAAAATACCAAAAAGCGAAAAACTCGTTCGCCGTCGTTCAAGAACAAATCGAGCGGACGAAAGAAGACATCGCCTATTGCGACACGATTTTAAGCCAGCTTGAAACCGCCTCGCCGAAAGATGTCGAGGAAATCCGCGACGAGCTCATTGAACAAGGCTATTTGCGCCCGCGCGCGGCGAAAGGAGCAAAAAAGCGCAAACCAACCGCGCCCGAGCTTGACCGCTACGTCGCAAGCGACGGCACGGAAATACTCGTTGGCAAAAACAACAAACAAAACGATTATCTCACAACAAAGCTGGCCCATAAGGACGATGTTTGGCTGCATGTGAAAAACATTCCCGGCTCGCACGTCGTCATCCGGAACAAGCAGCCGTCTGACGAGACGCTCTTGGAAGCGGCGAATCTTGCCGCCTACTTCAGCAAGGCCCGCCACTCCGGCTCCGTGCCTGTCGACTACACGCGCATCCGCTATGTAAAAAAACCGAGCGGCGCCAAGCCGGGATTTGTCATTTACGAAAACGAGCAAACGCTCTACGTCACGCCGGATGAAGAACTCGTCCGCGCCATGAAACAGAGGCAAAAAGAACAAGCGGCGAAACCATCGTAAAACCCGCCCCAATGGCCGCCCAACACGGCATCGGGCGATTTGCGCGAACTCCCGCAAACCGAAACGGTCTAGTGCCGCATAAAAGACAGCGGGCTGTCTGTAAGACCAGCTGCATTGGCCTTACGGACAGCCCGCTTTGCAAACTTGTCGAGTCAACCACAAGCCGCCATCACGAATGCAACTCCATGCACGTCTGCCATCCGTCTCAACGAAACATATCCTCAAGAGCCACTTGAAGCCCAGGAAAGCATGCCGACTGCACCACACCCGTTCCCGCTTTCACATCCGCCTGCTCATACAGTCCTTCCTCGTTCAGCGTATAGACGGTAATCGCCTCTTTCATCGGATTGACGATCCAATACTCTTTCACATCGTACGCCATATACAAATTGAATTTGGTCACTAAATCGTGCGCCTGGTTGGAAGGGCTCAAGATCTCAACGATAAGAGTAGGCACGCCGACATACTTCGTTTCCGTAAACCCTTTTGAATCGCAAATAACGCTTAAATCCGGAATGACGACTTTGCGATCGGGAAACTTGTCGCTAGCCAGTTCGATATCGGTCGGCGCCGCAAACACGTTGCACGGCTTCCCACGAAAATAAAGGCCCAATTCGGTATGAAGGTTGCTCGAAACAAGCTGATGCTTGATGCTTGGCGACGGAGCCATATACACAGCGCCATCAATATATTCAAGCCACTCATCGCTTTGTTCCCGCAACGCCCAATATTGCTCGTACGACACATTGGAAAACCGAGGCAAGGACATCGGCATCTTCTCCTTTGTCGCTTACATCTTCCCCAAAAGAAGAACGCAACAGCCGTAATGGCCGGCTATTCCTCAAGCATCTTATCCAGCTTCTTATCAAAAGTATACACTTGATATCCCTTCACTTTGTTATAGGCGTATAAAAGGGTATCGACAAAGTCCAAGCGCCTTTTGCCAAACAGAGCAAGCGCCTCCTCTACGACCTCGATATCATCCACCTCGATATTATCGTATTTGAGCAATTCTAAAAGAATATCGCTGATCTCGTCATTTTTTACGTTGTACACTTTTTCAAGAACATAAACAACTTCAACGATTACTTCTCTTAGCAACAATACTTTGTTATCTTCAATAATCGTTGCGGCTTTGCCCGACAACTCATCATGGTCATTAAGCAGATATCTTAAAATAATATTCGCATCAATGATTTTCATATTGATCCACCACAGCTTTAGACCAAGCATCGCTTTCTCGGGCTTGCAAAGTCTCATTTTTATATTTGGACAGAGCCCCTCTTAGATTCCTTTTTTTTGGCTGTTCCAAATCTTCTTTATCCGCATAAGGAAGAATAATGACTTCCACTTTTCTATTTTTTAATGATTGAGGCAAATCGATGATCTTTTCTAAGTCATTGCTGTTTTTGATTACTCTTACAAAATCCATAACGTTTTCACTCCTTTCAAGGAAGATGGATCCTTTTAAACATATTATACCCGTTCATTGTACATCATGAGATGAAAATTCACTTTACGATCTATATAGACTCCCATGACAAAAAGATTTCGTCACCATCGAAGGGATGAAAATGCCGCTATGTCGAACTCTGAAACCTTGCACATTTTGAAGTTCGGGTATTTTCAGGATAGAAAAACTTTTTTAACGTCAGATATCCCTTCTTCAATCATACGTGTACTCTTTCTTGTTTCCTTTCTTATCGTACTCGCTTAACAAGTTTCCTACGGCATCATAATTCTTTTTCGCCACATAGCCTTCTTCATCCACTTCTTCCGTGACATCATTTCCGCTGGCATCGTATTTGTTTTTCGTCACCACGTTTCCTTCCATGAGCCGGATCGCGTCAAACCATACCGTTCCCGTGTAATTGCCGCGGAAGACAGCGGATATGTCGATTTTATCAATTGGCTTGGAAGGTTGAATCGAAACGGCGGCACGGTTCCAATCTTGATTGCCAGCAGGGAAATCCGCAGNTTGTTTTTCGTCACCACGTTTCCTTCCATGAGCCGGATCGCGTCAAACCATACCGTTCCCGTGTAATTGCCGCGGAAGACAGCGGATATGTCGATTTTATCAATTGGCTTGGAAGGTTGAATCGAAACGGCGGCACGGTTCCAATCTTGATTGCCAGCAGGGAAATCCGCAGGTGTGAGTAAAATATTTGTAGGTGAAATGGAGAATGCGAATGGTTGCTTGTGATGATGATCGTGACCACTAAGCGAAATGCTGTAAATGATCATTTTATTTGAATGCCAAGCCACCCGTTTTTTCTGTGAACATAACCATCCACGAATGGTTATGTTCATGCTTGGTGGTGAGCGAAACTTGCTCATGTTCAGAAAACCCACGAAATATTGACGACATTAGACGCTGTCGCACTCCGTTTTTCCCCATGGAATGACGCCGATGGCGAGTGAGTCATCTCCCCGCTTCGTCCATGACAAAAGCGCGAACCATCCTTTGGTCCGCGCTCCTCTTTTCCTCTTTTAGCTCCCCCACTCCTCCGGATTCTCCCGCCATTGCCGCAATGTCGCCAGATCGTGTTCGCTGACGGCGCCAAGGCGGACGGCCGTTTCGATGAGGGTGTTGTAGTCCGTAAGCGTGTAGGCAGGCAAATTCTCTGCGGCAAACGCCTGTTTCGCTTTTTCGAGCCCGTATGTGAAAATGGCGGCGACGCCCAGCACCTCGCAGCCTGCCTCTTTCAAGGCGCGGACGGCCGCAAGCGAGCTGCCGCCCGTCGAGATCAAGTCTTCGATGACGACGACGCGCTGGCCCGGTTCGGCTTGGCCTTCGATTTGTTTTCCTTTGCCGTGTGCTTTTGCCTGGCTGCGGACGTAGCACATCGGCAGCTCAAGCCGCTCGCTCACCCAGGCGGCGTGCGGGATGCCGGCGGTCGCCGTGCCGGCGATGAGGTCCGCTTTAGGGAAATGGGTGCGGATGAGTTCGGCGAGGCCGTCGGCGATCAGGCGGCGCACGCCGGGGTAAGCGAGCGTCAGGCGGTTGTCGCAATAAATCGGCGATTTCAAGCCCGAGGACCAGGTAAACGGTTCATTCGGCTGCAGGGCGACCGCCCCGATTTCAAGCAATTTGGCGGCGATGTCGTGTTTCATTCTCTCTCTCCTCCGTTCCATTCGTGCTGCAGGCGGGCATACGTCCTGAGCGGATCGGCGGCGCGGGTGAGGCTGCGGCCGACGACGATGTAGTCGGCGCCGAGCTCGCGGGCGCGCTTTGGCGTGACGACGCGCACTTGATCGTGCGCCGCATCATCAGCAAAGCGGATGCCCGGGGTGACGGCAAGGAACGAGGCGCCGCACCGTTCTTTGATGAACGCCGCTTCTTTCGCTGAGCAGACGACGCCGTCAAGCCCGCTCTCTTTCGCCAAGGCGGCGTAATGGGCGACTGTTTCCGCAAGCGGGCGGGAAATCCACAGCTCCTCATGAAGCATTCGCTCGTCCGTGCTTGTCAGCTGGGTGACAGCGATGCAGCGCGGCCGCATTCTTCCGCTTGGCGTGCCGGCGTCAAGCCCCTCGATCGCCGCTTCCATCATGCGCCGGCCGCCGGCGGCGTGGACGTTCACCAAATCGGCGCCGACACGGGCGAGCCCTTTCATCGCCTGTTTCACCGTATTTGGGATGTCATGCAGTTTTAAGTCTAAAAAGACGGCATGTCCTTGTTCTTTGAGAAACGCGACGATGGATGGACCTTCCTGATAGTACAGCTCCATGCCGACTTTGACGAACAGCGGCGTTCCGGCAAACGGCCGCAAAAACCGCTCCACCTCTTGTTTTGATGGGAAATCAAGCGCGACAATGAACGGCGTGTGCACCGGTCTTCCAGCTCCTTCCTATGCATTCGGAAATGTGGCCGATCCCGAGGTCGTCCAACAGCGCCGGCAGGTCGTTGATGATCGTCGGGCAGACGAACGGATCGACGAAGTTGGCCGTGCCGACCGCAACCGCGCTCGCGCCGGCGTAGAAAAACTCGAGCACGTCTTCCGCCGTTTGCACGCCGCCCATGCCGATGATCGGAATCGACACCGCTTGGCTCACTTCATAAATCATGCGAATGGCGATTGGCTTGACCGCCGGGCCAGATAAGCCGCCGGTGCCGTTGGCCAAAATCGGCCGGCCTGTTTTCACGTCGATGCGCATGCCAACGAGCGTGTTGATCATCGTCAGGCCGTCAGCACCCGCTTGTTCAATGGCTTTCGCCATCGCGACGATGTCCGTAACGTTAGGCGACAGCTTCACATACACGGGGACAGCCGCCACTTCTTTGACAAGCCGCGTCAGTTCCGCGGCCACGTCCGGCACGGTGCCGAACGCAATCCCGCCTTTTTTCACGTTTGGGCAGGAAATGTTGAGCTCTAACGCATGGACATTGGGCGCTTTGGAAATCGCTTCGGCTACCTCGACGTACTCTTCCACCGTCGAGCCAGCGATGTTGGCGATGATCGGTACGTCAAACTGTTCAAGCCACGGCAGTTCTTCTTCGAGCACTTTGTCAAGGCCGGGGTTTTGCAGGCCGATGGCGTTTAACATCCCGCCCGGCGTTTCTGCCACCCTTGGTGTCGGGTTGCCAAAGCGCGGCTCTTTTGTCGTCGCCTTGATCATAATGGCGCCTAACACGCTTAAATCGTAAAACCGGGCGTACTCGCGGCCAAATCCAAAACAGCCGGACGCCGGCATGATCGGGTTTTTGAGCGAAAGACCCGGCAGTTCGACCGCAAGCCGGTTCATAGCACCACCTCCCCGGCCCGAAACACCGGGCCGTCGCTGCATACTTTTTTATACGCCGTCTCGCTCCCTGGCACATGGCAGACGCAGGCGAAACACGCCCCGACGCCGCAGCCCATCCGCTCCTCGAGCGACAAGTACACCGGCCGGTTCGGAAACCGTTCCGCAAGCGCCCGAAGCATCGGCTTCGGACCGCAGGCGTACAAGACGTCAAACTCGAGCGAGCGCGCTTCGATCACATCGGTGACGCGCCCGGCCGTTCCGTGCGAGCCGTCATCGGTCGCGACATGCGTCTCGCCGAACGCGGCAAATTCCTCTTCGTAAAAGACCGCCGCTTTCGTTTGAAACCCGAGCACGCTCACCACTTTGACGCCGCGCTTTGTGAGCTGTTTCGCCAGTTCATAGAGCGGCGGGACGCCGATGCCGCCGCCGACTAGCAGCGCCCGGCTGCCCGCCGGCGCGGCCTCGAGCGGAAAGCCGTTGCCGAGCGGGCCGAGCACATCGACCGTGTCGCCCGGCTGTTTTTGCGCCAACAGCGCCGTGCCTTTCCCTTCCTGGCGGTAAATGATCGTGCATTGCCCCTGCTTGTGGTCGATATGGCAAAGGCTGAGCGGGCGGCGCAGGAGCGGATCGGCGGATGCGGCCACTTTCACATGAACGAACTGGCCCGGTTGGCGCATCTCTTGCACGAGGCGGCCTGAAAGCGTCAATTCATACGTCCGCTCGGCGATCAACCGCTGGCTTGCGACCGTCATTCGTTCGCGGCCGATCATGACCGCACCAGCCCTTCCGTCATCGCCGTCGTTGAAAACGTCATCGATTCGAGCACTTGCAGCATCGCCCGGGCCGTATCGAGCGACGTCAAGCACGGGATGCCGTTTTCGACCGCTTCGCGGCGGATGCGGAAGCCGTCGCTTTCCGGCTGCTTTCCTTTCGTCAGCGTATTGATGACGACTTGCGCCCTCCCTTGGCGGATGACATCCAAAATGTTCGGTGACGCCGAGTGGATTTTATTGACGACCGTCACCGGAATGCCGGCCGCTTTCAACGTTTCCGCCGTGCCGTTCGTCGCCAACAGCTGGTAGCCGATGTCGGCAAAGCGGCGCGCCAGCTCGACCGCTTCTTCTTTGTCTTTGTCGGCCACCGTCAACAGCACCGCCCCATGCGGCTGGATATGGATGCCCGAGGCGACAAGCCCCTTATAGAGCGCTTTTTCAAACGTCACGTCCTTGCCGATCACTTCGCCGGTCGATTTCATTTCCGGGCCGAGCGAAATGTCGACGTTGCGCAATTTCGCAAACGAGAACACCGGCACTTTCACGTACACGCCAGGGCGCACCGGGCAGACGCCCGTCTCATAGCCCATCTCGGCGAGCTTCGTCCCTAAAATGGCTTTCGTGGCGAGATTCGCCATCGGCACGCCGGTGATTTTGCTTAAAAACGGCACCGTGCGGCTTGAGCGCGGGTTCACTTCCAAGACGTAGACATCGCTTCCCGAGACGACAAACTGAATGTTCAACAGCCCGACAATATGCAGCCCGCGCGCCAGTCGGATCGTGTAATCCGCGATCTTGTCGATCACTTCCGCGCTTAATGTCTGGGGCGGGTAGACGGCAATCGAATCGCCGGAATGGACGCCGGCCCGCTCGATATGTTCCATGATCCCGGGGATGACGACCGTCTCGCCGTCGGCGATGGCATCGACTTCGACTTCCTTGCCAGTGATGTAGCGGTCGACAAGCACTGGGTGCTGTGGATTGACGCGCACGGCGTGTTCCATGTAATGAAGCAGCTCGCCGCGATTGTACACGATTTCCATCGCCCGGCCGCCGAGCACGTACGAAGGACGGACGAGCACCGGGTAGCCGATTTCTTCGGCGATGGCGACCGCTTCTTCGACCGAAACGGCGGTTTTGCCGGCCGGTTTGGGAATGCCGAGTTCCGAGAGCGCCTGTTCAAATTTGTCGCGGTCTTCGGCGCGGTCCAAATCCTCAAGCGTTGTCCCAAGCAAGCGGACGCCGCGCGCCTCGAGTTCCGCCGCCAAGTTGATGGCCGTCTGACCGCCGAATTGGACGATGACGCCGATCGGCTGCTCGAGGTCGATGACATGCATCACGTCTTCGGCCGTCAGCGGCTCGAAATACAGTTTGTCCGACGTGCTGAAGTCGGTCGAGACCGTTTCCGGGTTGTTGTTGATGATGATCGCCTCATAGCCGGCCTGCTTAATGGCCCAGACGCAATGGACGGTCGCATAGTCAAATTCGATCCCTTGGCCGATGCGGATCGGGCCGGAGCCAAGCACGATGACGCTCGGTTTTTCCGTCACGATCGATTCGTTTTCTTCCTCGTACGTGCTGTAGTAGTACGGCGTTTCCGACGTGAATTCGGCTGCGCACGTATCGACCATTTTGTACACCGGCATGATGCCTCGTTGGCGGCGCAGCGCGTAAATGTCGCGCTCCGTTTTGTTCCATAACGCCGCTATCGCCGCATCGGAGAAGCCGAGCCCCTTCGCTTTTTTTAACACGTCAAGGTCGCCCGGGTGGTTTTTCAAGACCGTTTCCATCTCAATAATGTTTTGAATCTTATGCAGGAAAAAGCGGTCGATTTGGCTCCATTCATGCAGCGTCTCCACCGTCACCCCGCGGCGGAGCGCCTCGGCGATGTAAAAGAGCCGTTCATCGCCCGCCTTGCGGATCCGTTTTTCCATCACGTCGTCGGCGGCCGTTTTCGCCTCGTTCAATTCCAGATGATGCACCCCGATCTCGAGCGAACGAACGGCTTTTAACAGTGATTCTTCGAACGTCCGGCCGATCGCCATCACTTCGCCGGTCGCTTTCATTTGCGTGCCCAACCGGCGGTTCGCCGATTCAAATTTGTCAAACGGAAAGCGCGGAATTTTCGTCACCACATAGTCGAGCGCCGGCTCGAAGCAGGCGTACGTTTTCCCGGTGACCGGGTTGATCATTTCGTCAAGCGTCAGCCCGACGGCGATTTTCGCCGCCAGTTTCGCGATCGGATACCCCGTCGCTTTTGACGCCAGCGCCGACGAGCGGCTGACGCGCGGGTTCACTTCAATGACGTAATAGCGGAAGCTGTCCGGGTCGAGCGCGAGCTGGACGTTGCAGCCGCCTTCGATGCCAAGGGCGCGGATGATTTTCAAGGACGCGTTCCGCAAAAGCTGATATTCGCGGTCGCTTAACGTCTGGCTCGGGGCGACGACGATCGAATCACCCGTATGAATGCCGACCGGGTCGATGTTTTCCATGTTGCAGACGACGATCGCGTTGTCGTTGGCGTCGCGCATCACTTCGTATTCAATCTCCTTGTAGCCGGCGATGCTCCGCTCGAGCAAGCATTGGTGCACCGGGCTCATCTTCAAGCCGGTTGACACAATCTCGACAAGCTCTTCTTCGTTCGTGCAAATGCCGCCGCCCGTGCCGCCGAGCGTGAACGCGGGGCGGACGATGACCGGATAGCCGATTTGTTCGACAAACGCATACGCCTCTTCCAGGCTGTGAATAATCGCGCTTTCCGGCACCGGCTCGCCAAGCTCGTTCATGAGGGCGCGGAACTGTTCGCGGTCTTCCGCCTTTTCGATCGCCTCGAGCTTCGTGCCGAGAATTTCCACGCCGCACTCTTCAAGCACGCCGGCCTTGGCGAGCTCAACCGCCAAGTTGAGGCCCGTTTGGCCGCCAAGCGTCGGCAAAATCGCGTCCGGCCGCTCTTTGCGGATGATGCGGGCGACAAAATCGAGCGTCAGCGGCTCCATATAGACTTTATCGGCGATTTCCGTATCGGTCATGATCGTCGCCGGGTTTGAGTTCACCAGAATGACTTTGTATCCTTCTTCTTTTAGGGCTAAGCACGCTTGCGTCCCTGCGTAGTCGAACTCGGCCGCCTGGCCGATGACGATCGGCCCCGAGCCGATGACTAAAATCGTTTCAATGTCGCGGCGCTTAGGCATGGATGACTTCTCCTTTCTTGTTGAACTCGCGGATGAGCGCCAAAAACTCGTCAAACAGCGGATTGGCATCTTCTGGCCCCGGCGACGCTTCCGGATGATACTGCACCGTAAACGCCGGAACGTCCAAATGACGGAGCCCTTCGACCGTGCCGTCATTTAAGGCGATATGCGTCACCTCAAGCCGGGTGCCAGAAAGCGACTCGTGCGTGACGGTATAGCCATGGTTTTGCGACGTGATGGCGACTTTGCCGGTGCGCAAGTCTTTGACCGGATGGTTCGAGCCGCGATGGCCGAATTTCATTTTCTCCGTATTCCCGCCGCACGCCAACGCGAACAGCTGATGGCCGAGGCAGATGCCAAAGAGCGGCACTTTGCCGAGAATCCCGCGGATCATCTCGATCGCTTCCGGCACGTCTTTCGGGTCGCCCGGTCCATTGGAAAGCATGACCCCATCCGGATGCCAGCCGAGCACCTCTTCAGCGGTGGCGTTGTACGGCAAGACGATCACATCGCAATTTCGCTTGTTCAGTTCGCGCAAAATGCCGTGTTTCATCCCGAAATCAATCAAGACGATGCGCTCACCGCGCCCCGGGCTTGGGTAGGCGCTTTTCGTTGAGACGCGCCGCACTTGGTCGCGCGGCCACTCCATCGCCCGCAGCTTGGCTGCTGCTTCCACCGGATCGACATCTAGCCCACAGATCATCCCTTTTAACGTTCCGTATTGGCGGATAAGGCGCGTCAGTTTGCGCGTGTCGATGCCGGAAAGGCCAGGGATGCCTTTTTCTTTCAAATACTCGTCCAACGTCAGTTCTCCGCGCCAGTTGGACGGCTTCACGCACGCTTCTTTGACGATGAACCCGTGCACATGCGGGCGGATCGCTTCAAAGTCGTCGCGGTTGATGCCGTAGTTGCCGATCAATGGATATGTCATCGTCACGATTTGCCCGCAATACGATGGATCGGTCAAAATTTCTTGGTATCCGGTCATGCCGGTGTTAAAGACGACTTCCCCGGTCGTCTCTTTCAAGCTGCCAAACGCTTCGCCGACAAAAAACGAACCATCTTCTAAAATCAGCTGCCGTTTCATCTTTACGCCCTTCCTTTCTCCCATACGAGTGTACCGCCGACAAACGTCATCACCGGCCAGCCTTGGCACACCCAGCCGGCAAACGGCGTATTTTTCCCTTTGGACGCAAACGTCTCGGGATCAATCGCTTCTTCTGTTTCCAAATCAATGACCGCAATATCCGCCGGCGCCCCGACGGCAAGCCGCCCGGCCTTGAGGCCGAAACATTGCGCCGGCTTGATCGTCAGCCAATCGACAAGCTGCTTTAATGTAAACACGCCTGTTTTGACGAAATGGGTATATAAGAGCGGAAACGCCGTTTCGAGCCCAACGATGCCAAACGGCGCCGCCTCGATGCCTTTCGCTTTTTCCGCAGCCGTATGCGGCGCGTGGTCCGTGGCGATAAAGTCGATCGTGCCGTCGAGCAGTCCTTCAATTAATGCGTCACGGTCCTCTCGGCTGCGCAGCGGCGGGTTCATTTTGTAGTTCGCATCAAGCCCCGGAATGTCTTCATCGCACAAGAGCAGATGGTGCGGCGTCACTTCGGCGGTGACGCGGATGCCGGCCCGCTTCGCGTCGCGGACGACGCGCACCGATTCTTTCGTGCTGATATGGCAGACGTGATAATGGCATCCGGCTGCCTCGGCAAGCAAGACGTCGCGGGCGATGTGCACCGCCTCGCAGACGGATGGAATGCCGCGAAGTCCATAGCGCCGGGCGAACTCGCCGTCATGCACCGCTCCGCCGTTTGTCAGCGTGTCGTCCTCGCAATGGGCAACGATCGCCATATCGAGCGCCGCCGCCTGTTTCATCGCTTCAAACATCATCCCGGCCGACTGGACGCCGACGCCGTCATCGGTAAAGGCGAACGCCCCTGCTTCTTTTAGCGCCGCAAAATCGGTCAGCTCCTCCCCTTTTTGCCCAATCGTGATCGCCGCGTACGGAAGCACGTTGACGCGCGCCGTTTCGCGGATGCGGGCTTGCAGCCATTCCATCTGCTCTTTCCGATCCGGCGCTGGGTTCGTGTTCGGCATGGCAGCAACCGTCGTAAATCCGCCTTTCGCCGCGGCGAGCGTGCCCGTTTCAATCGTTTCTTTCGCTTCGCCGCCCGGTTCGCGCAAATGAACGTGCAAGTCGATCAGGCCAGGAACGATGAGACGGCCGCCAACGTCGATAACGTCCTCCTCATTCGCTTCCAGCGGCTGTTCATAGAGGATCGCTGCAATGGTTCCGTGTTCGATTTTGATATGTGTCCGCATCAATTCCCCATCTTTATTGAACGACATGCCATTTTTCAGCCATACGCCCATGCTCCATTCTCCCTTCCATTGCCCGTTTTAAGACAGCCATCCGGACGTAGACGCCGTTTTCCATTTGTTTAAAAATGCGCGATGCCTTCGCTTCGACAAGTTCGCTTGCGATTTCGACCCCGCGGTTGACCGGCGCCGGGTGCAAGATGATGGCGCCCGATTTCATCCGCCGCGCCCGCTCAAGCGTCAGCCCGTACCGCGCATGGTACTCTTCTTTTGTCAGCCCCATCGTTTCCGCATGGCGTTCATGTTGGATGCGCAAAAGCATCACGACATCGGCGCGGGCGATGGCCTCGTCGACTTCGACGTACGTCCCGTACGGATTCGTTTCATCTTTCCACTCCGCCGGTCCGGAAAACAGGACGTTTGCCCCCAGCCTTGTCAACACTTCCGCATTGGAGCGGGCGACGCGGCTATGACGGATGTCGCCGATGATCGCCACCGTCAAGCCAGTGAAGGCGCCAAACTCTTGGCGGATCGTCAATAAATCCAAGAGCGACTGGGTCGGATGGTGCCCGCAGCCGTCGCCGGCGTTGATGATCGGAATGCCGACCGCATGGCGGAGCGCTTCGAAATACGCATCTTCGTGATGGCGGATGACAACCGCATCGACGCCGATCGCCTCAAGCGTCCGTACGGTATCGTACAGCGTCTCCCCTTTTTGCACGCTCGAGCGTTCCGGGTCAAATGGAATGACATGAAGCCCAAGCTTCCGTTCCGCCATCTCGAAGCTGCATTTCGTGCGCGTGCTCGGTTCGAAAAACAAGTTGGCGACGTACATCGGCGCCGCCGGGCGCCAGATGCGCCCGCTGCGGAACGCTTCCGCTTCATCGAGCAAACGGTGGATTTCATCAAGCGGCAGTTCACTTAATGCGAAAAGATGGGTCATCGGTCTCGCTCCTTTTCGTTTTTTCGCGAAAAAAAACACCTTGCCGGCCAGGCAAGGTGTGACGATCGGCGCATGGCAGAGCCGAAGAAGGTGCACTCCGGCCCTGGATGCGCCTGTTTTCACACCTTTTTAAGCCTCGCGGGACTTAATTAAAAGGTGCTTTCTCCTATTAGGCGACATGGTCGCTCTGGTTTTCTTCAAATAGGTTTTCCGCGGCTTGCGGACGCCCCGGCAAAATCAAGTTGAGGAGGACGCCGACAATGGCCGAGAGCGCCATCCCGGTAATTTGGAAGCTGTCGCTGATTTTCAGCACCGCTCCGCCGATGCCGATGACCAAGATGACCGAGGCGATGACTAAATTGCGCGTCTGGCCGAAATCGACGCGGCTGTCGATCAACATGCGCAGTCCGGACGAGGCGATGATGCCAAACAGCAAGATCGACACACCGCCCATGACCGGCGTCGGAATCGAGCTGATCAGCGCCGTGATTTTGCCGACGAAGCCGAAAGCGATCGCGATGACCGCCGCGCCGGCCAGCACGTAGACACTGTAGACGCGGGTGATCGCCAGCACACCGATGTTTTCCCCGTACGTCGTTTTCGGCGGACCGCCAAGCAAGGCGGAGATCATCGTCGCCGTTCCGTCCCCTAAAATCGAGCGGTGCAGCCCCGGTTTTTGAATGAGGTCGCGGCCGACGACTTTGCTTAAGACGAGCTGGTGGCCGATATGCTCGGACAAGGTGACGATCGCCACCGGCACCATGAGCATCACGATCTCCCATGTGACGCGCACCGGATAATCGGCAAACGGGATCAAGAAATCCGGCCATTCGAACCATTTCGCCGCCGCCACTTTCGACAAATCGACGAGCCCGACCGCCAACGCGTAGAGATAGCCGACGACAATGCCGACAAGCACCGGAATCAAGCTCAACATGCCGCGCGCGAGCACGGAGCAGACGATCGTGGCCGCGAGCGTCACGAGCGCCACCGAGAAATGGAGCAAGCTGTATTTGCCGTCCGGGCCGTTCATCGCCATCCCGACCGCCGTCCCGGCCAAGCCGAGGCCGATGACGATGATGACCGGGCCGACCACAACCGGCGGCAACAGTTTCATCACCCAGCGGTAGCCGGCTTTTTTAATGATGAGGGCGACAACCCCGTACACCAATCCGGCGAGGAAGCTGCCGATCATGGCCGCTCCCGGGCCGCCAGCCGTTTTCGCCGCGATGATCGGCGCAATGTAGGCGAACGACGAGCCAAGATACGCCGGCACTTGCCATTTCGTAATGAGCAAAAACGCCAATGTTCCAAGCCCGCTTGTCAGCAAGGCGATCGACGGATCTAAGCCGACTAAGTACGGCACTAAAATCGTCGCCCCGAACATGGCGAATAAATGCTGAAGGCTTAAGGTGATCCATTGCCCAACAGTCGGGCGGTCTTGAATGTCCAACACCGGTTTGTTCATCTTTCGTCACTCCTTTGATCAAATGAGCGAGGCTTGCTTTCTAGTGTGCACAAAAAAATCCCTCTTTGCCCGCGAAGACGCAAAGAGGGTGCAGAAACAGCCGAAACGATTCCGCCCCTTTTGCAGCCTCACGGGACTGCGCTTAAAAGGGTGCTTCGCTATTTTTCATGAATGGAGACTTGATCGATGCCGTCCACTTCCGAAAGCTCCACGACGATCAGTTCCGAACGAGAGGTCGGCACGTTTTTGCCGACGAAATCAGCGCGGATCGGGAGTTCCCTGTGGCCGCGGTCAACAAGCACGGCGAGCTGGATGCGCGCCGGGCGGCCCAAATCCATGACCGCATCCATCGCCGCCCGCACCGTCCGGCCGGTGAAGAGCACGTCATCAACTAAAATGACATTCCGCTCGGTCACCGGAAACGGCACATTCGTTCCTTTCACAAGCGGTTCATGGTCGTCCGTCTTCACGGTCAAATCGTCGCGGTACAAGGTGATGTCAAGCTCACCGACGGGAACGGACGCCCCTTCAATTTGCTCGATCCGCTCCGCCAAGCGGCGCGCCAAGTAAATGCCGCGCGTTTTAATTCCGACAAGCACGCAGCCGTCAATGCCTTTGTTTCGTTCGATGATTTCGTGGGCGATGCGCGTCAAAGCGCGGCGAATCGCCTGTTCGTCCATCACGACCGCCTTTTGCATCCAAGCCACCTCCGTTTGCACAAAAAACCCCCCGCCTGTGAAGCGGGGGATGGCGCGCTTATCACCAAACAAGATGGGCATACATCGCCCTTCTTTGTCATTCCGACCCCTTTTCAGCCTCACAGGACTGAACTTAAAGGTTCCTGTTCACCTGTTTTCATTGTAAAGGGGGCGTGTTCGTTTGTCAATCGTTTTTTCGCAGCCAGTCAAGCAGCTCGGCAAACTCCGGCGGCAACGGCGCTTCGAATTCCAAATACTCGCCGCTTCTCGGATGACGGAAGCCGAGCACCCCGGCGTGAAGCGCCTGGCCGTCGATGGCGAGCGTTTTTTTCGGCCCGTATTGCGGGTCGCCAGCGAGCGGATAGCCGATGTATTTCATATGGACGCGAATTTGGTGCGTCCGCCCCGTTTCCAGCTGGCACTCCACATACGTATAATGGCGAAACCGCTCGAGCACGCGGAAATGGGTGACGGCTTCCTTGCCGTTTTCCTCGGTGACGGCCATTTTCTTTCGATCGCGCTTGTCGCGGCCGATCGGCGCGTCGATCGTCCCGTAATCGTGTGGAATGACGCCGTGGACGATCGCCTTGTAGCGGCGCGTCACCGTTTTGTTCACAAGCTGCTCGACGAGCGAGCGGTGGGCGGCGTCGTTTTTCGCCACCATCAATAGTCCTGATGTGTCTTTGTCAATCCGATGGACGATGCCGGGGCGAAGCACGCCGTTGATCCCAGACAGGTCGCGGCAATGGGCGAGAAGCGCGTTGACAAGCGTGCCGCGCATATGCCCGGGCGCCGGATGGACGACCATGCCGCGCGGTTTGTTGACGACAAGGACATCCTCATCCTCATAATAAATGTCCAGCGGAATCGGCTCCGGCTCGACATGAAGCGGCTCCGGCTCCGGCGGTGAGACGGCGACCGAGTCGCCCGCCTCGCATTTGTAGTTCGCCTTCACCGTTTGGCCGTTCACGGTCACAAGCCCGTTTTTGATCCATTGCTGCACTTGTGAACGCGACCATTCCTCATTTAACGCCGCGATCACTTTATCAATTCGTTCGCCGTCATATTCGTCTTCAATGTGAAATGTGATCGTGTCCATCTACTCATTCCCTTTCTCTGGTGTCGCGAAAAAAAACATATGGACAAACAGCAAGATGACGCCGACCGTCAGCGCCGAGTCAGCCACGTTGAACACCGGAAAACTGTACGTGCCGATGTACGCGTGGATGAAATCGACCACTTCCTTGCGAAAGACGCGGTCGAGAAAATTGCCAATCGCCCCGCCGAGCATCAGCCCAAGCCCTACGCCCGCCAGGCGTTCAGAAGGCTTCAGGCGGCGGATGTAGATCACGATCGCCGCCACGACAATAACCGTAATCAAATAAAAGAGCCAAAACTGCCCTTCCAGCATGCCCCACGCCGCGCCGCGATTGCGGTGCGACGTAATATAGAGTACATTGTCAATGACCGGGATGCTTTCCCCAAGCCGCATATAGCGGACGACAAGCCATTTCGTCCATTGATCGAGGATGACGACCGCCGCCGCAATCCAATAGTATGCCACCGTGCCAAGTCCCCCTGTCCTTCTCATTCATCCTTTTTGCATTGTAGCATAATTCGCCATGGCAAACAAATGAAGCGGCAAGGCTACCTTGGGGCAGCCTTGCCGCTTTTCGTTATGCGGAATAATGTTCGTTCACAATGTGCGCGCAGCGCGGGCAAAGCGTCGGGTGGGACGGATCTTGTCCGACAGCTGGAGTCACCGTCCAGCACCGCTCGCACGTCTCGCCTTCCGCCGGGCGGACGAGGACGGCCACGTGGTCGAGCCGCTCGGCTTCGGCCGGCGCGGCGTCATACGGCTCATCGGCGATCGAAAAGGCGGAAACGATGAGAAGCTGGCGCAAGTCGGCATCAAGCGACGCCAATAGCTTCCGCGCCTCGTCTTTCGGGTAGACGATGACGCTGGCCGTCAGCGATTTGCCGATCACTTTTTCATTGCGTGCGTTCTCGAGCGCTTTGAAAATATCATCGCGCACGTCCATAAACGCATCCCATTTCGCCAGCAGCGCTTCTTCGCCGTCGATCGCGATCGGCTCCGGCATATCGGTGAGCTGGACGCTTTCCACGTCTTCTCTCCGATTCGGAATGTGCTCCCATACTTCATCCGCTGTATGCGGCAAAATCGGCGCGATGAGCTTCGCCAACGCGACGACCGTTTCATACAGCACCGTCTGCACGGCGCGGCGGGCGCGCGAGTCGGCCGCTTCGATGTACAAAATGTCTTTCGCCATATCCAAGTAAAACGCGCTCAGCTCGACGGTGCAGAAATGGTTCATCTCATGGTAAACCGCGGCGAAATCGTAGCTGTCATAGGCCTTTTTCACTTTGGCGATCAGCTTGTTCAACTTCGCCAGCATATAGCGGTCGACTTCGCCAAGCTCCCCAATCGGCACGGCGTTTTGGTTCGGGTCAAAATCGAACAAGTTGCCGAGCATAAACCGGAACGTGTTGCGGATTTTCCGGTACACTTCCGACACTTGTTTTAAAATATGGTCGGAGATGCGCACGTCCGCTTGGTAGTCGACCGAAGCGACCCAAAGGCGCAAAATGTCGGCGCCAAACTGTTCCATCACTTTCGCCGGCACGACGACGTTGCCGAGCGACTTGCTCATTTTCCGCCCTTCGCCGTCCAAGACAAAGCCATGGCTCAACACGCCTTTATACGGCGCTTTGCCGGTGACGGCAACGGCGGTGGACAGCGATGAGTTGAACCAGCCGCGGTATTGGTCGGAGCCTTCCAAGTACAAATCAGCCGGACGCACGAGATCGTCGCGTTCGACCAACACGGCTTGGTGCGACGAACCGGAGTCAAACCAGACATCCATAATTTTTCGGCTTCATTTTGGGCAAATATT
>NZ_AYSF01000048.1:0-62025 GCF_000498995.1 Geobacillus thermopakistaniensis | reverse complement strand
AAGTGAATGGCGTGTTGAAAGGATTGCTCGGTACGTTTAAAAAATGAAACCGCGTCATGGCGCGACGGTCGAGCGCGCTTGAAAAAGGGGCCGAAAACGAAAAAGACCCGGCGCTCGAGCGCCGCTTCCAACAAGTGCTTGTCCAAGAGCCGAGTGTCGAGGACACGATTTCGATTTTGCGCGGATTGAAAGAACGGTATGAAGTGCACCATGGAGTGAAAATCCACGATCGCGCGCTCGTCGCGGCCGCCGTTTTGTCCGACCGTTACATCTCTGACCGCTTTTTGCCTGACAAAGCGATCGATTTGGTCGATGAAGCGTGCGCGACGATCCGGACGGAAATGGAATCGATGCCGTCGGAGCTGGACGAAGTGATGCGCCGCGTCATGCAGCTTGAAATTGAAGAGGCGGCCTTAAGCAAAGAAACGGATGAAGCGAGCCGCGAGCGGCTTGCGGCATTGCAAAAAGAACTTGCCGATTTGCGTGAAAAGGCGAACGCCATGAAAGCGCAATGGCAAAAAGAAAAAGAGGCGCTTGACCGCGTCCGCCGTTTGCGCGAGGCGCTCGAGCGGGCAAAACGCGAACTGGAAGAGGCGGAAAACGAGTATGATTTAAACAAGGCGGCGGAGCTTCGCCATGGCCGCATTCCGCAGTTGGAAAAGCAACTCAAACAGCTCGAGCAAGAAATCAGTGAGCAAAGTGAAGGGAAATTGCTGCGCGAGGAAGTGACGGAAGAAGAGATTGCCGAAATCGTGTCACGCTGGACTGGCATTCCGCTCACCCGCCTCGTCGAGGGAGAGAGGGAAAAGCTGCTTCGCCTTCATGAATTGCTGCATAGACGGGTCATCGGT
This sequence comes from Geobacillus thermopakistaniensis, assembly GCF_000498995.1. Classification (NCBI taxonomy): domain Bacteria; kingdom Bacillati; phylum Bacillota; class Bacilli; order Caryophanales; family Anoxybacillaceae; genus Geobacillus; species Geobacillus thermopakistaniensis. The sequence continues at coordinate 61,174 of NZ_AYSF01000048.1, read as the reverse complement.
CAAGACGAAGCGGTCGAGCTTGTCGCTGACGCCGTCTTGCGGGCGCGGGCCGGCATGAAAGACCCGAACCGCCCGATCGGATCGTTTTTGTTCCTCGGACCGACCGGCGTCGGCAAAACGGAACTGGCCAAAGCGCTCGCCGAGGCGCTGTTTGACAGTGAGGAGCAGCTCATCCGTCTTGACATGTCCGAGTATATGGAAAAACACGCCGTCTCCCGCTTGATCGGAGCGCCGCCCGGCTATGTCGGCTATGAGGAAGGCGGCCAGCTGACCGAGGCAGTGCGGCGCAAGCCGTATTCCGTTCTGTTGTTCGATGAAATCGAAAAAGCTCATCCGGAAGTGTTCAACATCCTGCTGCAGCTGCTGGATGACGGACGGCTCACCGATTCGCAAGGGCGGACGGTCGACTTTAAAAACACGGTCGTCATTATGACATCGAACATCGGATCGCCGCTGTTGTTAGAAAACAAACATGGCGACATCGATGAAGAAACGCGCGAACAAGTGTTCGAACAACTGCGCGCCCATTTCCGCCCAGAATTTTTAAACCGGATCGACGATATCGTCTTATTTAAGCCATTGTCGATGAATGAAGTGAAAGGCATCGTCGAAAAGTTCGCCCGCGAGCTGTCGGCCCGTTTGGCCGATCGGCATATCGAACTCGTGCTGACCGAAGCGGCGAAGCAATACATCGCCGAAGCGGGCTTCGACCCAGTATACGGCGCCCGCCCGCTCAAACGGTTTATGCAAAAGCAAATCGAAACGCCGCTTGCGAAAGAGCTGATCGCTGGGCGGGTGAAAGATTACAGCACCGTCACGGTCGATGTTGACAACGGGCAGATCGCCATTCGTCCGTCGGCGTAAACGAGCTGAAGGGGGCGCCGACGACGCGGAGAGACGTGCTTCTTGTCTGCCGGGGTTGGTCGCATTGTTTGAGCATGGGCGGAAAACACAAGCCCAGATCAATATGGATGGAATGCTCCTCCACTTACCCTATATAGGTGTTGAAGCGGGAGGATTCTCGGTTAAAGATGACAAAAAACAACGCCTTGGGACTTTCACCCCAAGGCGTTGTCTTATGAAGCGAATGATCAATGATGGTGATCCCCGGCCGGCTCGTCCGGAATCAAGGCTGCAATCACGAAGACTAAGATCGTCACGATCACGCCAAGCAAGGCGCCGGTTGCGAAATCATAGCCGATCCCTTGCATCGAGCCCATGACGTACGTTGCCATTTGCACGAGCAAAAACGTCCAAAAAAACGTCCAAAACAAGCGCATCTTTGTTCCTCCCATCTTCTCGTCATTCCTTTTCTTATCTTATCACAATTTGTCACGTAGGCATATACCCGGACGTTTTTTTTGGCCGCGCATATCGTATACTGTACCATTATGCATTGCCAAACAAGGGTGAATGGAAACGATGGCAGGACAACGGCGGTTTTTTCAACTCGATGAGCAATGGTGCATCGTTCACGTGCCGGAGCGCCCAAATGGGTTTGCCCTTTTTTTAATGGGCGACGGCGACCATTTTGTGAACGAACAGACGAGTTTTTGGCTCGAGCATCCGGGGCGGCGCCAATGGCTGGAAGATTGGTTGGAACGTGGGTATACGGTCTTTTCGTCCCATTTGTACGGCCGGCATTGGGGAAGTCCGAAAGCGGTCCGGCTGGCGCGCCAACTCATTTACTCGGTGTTGAAAAGCGAAATTGTGAACCAGCGCATCTATATCGTTGCCGAAGGAATGGGCGCGCTCGTTGCCTTGCAACTGCTTGGCGCCATGCCAAGTCAAATCCGCGCCGTCGCCATGATCAACCCTTGCCTTGATGTTCGCGCCCAGCTTGACTATGAACAGGAACATCCATTCGTGTACCGGCGGATGGTGAGGGAAATCGCGACTGCCTATGGCTTGAAAGAAGAGGAGGTGCCCGAGGCTGTTCCGTCCCTCTTTCTCAGTCCTCATGACGTTCCGGTGACGATTTGGCAGCTGGCCGGAGTGAGCCCGTATCCATCCGCCTTGCATAGCCGTAAATATGAACAATGGATGAAAACGACAAACAACCGGGTGCGCGTCGTTTACGAGCTGCCGGAGAAACGGCGCCAACTGGCTCGGCAAATCGGGCAATTTTTCTGCCAATACAATGAACTCCCGTAAACGACAAGGGCAGACGCATCGACCGGTGCGTCTGCTATTTTTTCAATAAGTCGACGAGCGAGGTGATCTTTTTCACGAGCGGTTTTAATTGTTGCAATGAGTCGGCTAGCGTATTGACGTTTTCAAACAGCTTCATGAAATCGATGTTCGGCAGTAAAGGCGGTTCTGCCCCGCTCCCTTGATCTTCGCGCTCGCCGGTTGCGCGAGAAGGAAAAGATCCGAACATTAGGCGGGAAAAACGGTCTTGCCGTTCGCGATGTTGTTCTTGTGCTTCGCCGTTGGCCATGGGCGATCCTCCCTTTCATGCGATGGTTGCTCGTATTTGTATTGTATGGCAGAAGGGAAAAAGCGGTTTGGACAAATGCCTTAGGGGTACGGAAAGCGCTGGTTCAACTTTCGTTTTCTATTGCGCATCCACGCTCTTTCGGCTAAAATTAGTACCAAGTAATAATAATTGGTGATGTAGACTGATTGTACATTCAAGTTTGGTTGTCAGCGTGAGCGTTTTTTTGCCATTTTGGGAAAGAAAGAGGAGATGAATGATATGGGAGCAGGAATTATCGGGGTCGGCCGCTATGTGCCGGAAAAAGTGTTGACCAACTTTGATTTGGAAAAAATGATGGATACATCGGATGAATGGATCCGGACGCGCACCGGGATCGAGGAGCGCCGCATCGCTCCGGATGACATCGATACGTCCCATATGGCGTATTTTGCCGCAGAAAGGGCGCTTCAAGACGCTGGCATGGAGGCGAAGGATATTGATCTCATTTTAGTTGCCACCGTCACTCCGGACCGTCCGTTTCCGTCGGTCGCTTGCATGCTGCAAGAGCGGCTTGGCGCCGTCAACGCCGCTGCGCTTGATATCAGCGCTGCCTGCGCGGGGTTTATGTACGGGATGGTCACGGCCGCCCAATTTATTGACACAGGCGCCTACAAGTATATATTAGTAGTGGGGGCAGACAAACTATCGAAAATCACCGATTGGACCGACCGCAACACGGCGGTGCTGTTCGGCGACGGCGCCGGAGCGGTCGTCATGGGTCCGGTGTCGCCCGGGCGCGGGATTTTATCTTTCGAGTTGGGAGCTGACGGAACAGGAGGAAAACATTTATACAAAGACGAATATATCGTCATGAACGGCCGTGAAGTATTCAAGTTCGCCGTCCGACAAATGGGAGAATCAAGCGTGCGTGTGCTTGAAAAAGCCGGGCTCACGAAAGACGATGTCGACTTTCTCATTCCGCATCAAGCGAACATTCGCATCGTCGAAGCGGCCAGACAGCGGCTCGAGCTGCCAGAAGAGAAAATATCGACAACCATCCGTCGATATGGCAACACGTCGGCCGCATCCATTCCGATTTCGCTTGTAGAAGAGTTGGAAGCGGGCAAAATCCATGACGATGATCTCATCATTATGGTCGGATTCGGCGGCGGGCTGACGTGGGGCGCGATCGCTTTGCGCTGGGGCCGTTAACGGCACGTATATTATCGAAATAAAAGGAGAGACGGAAACGATGGAAAAAAGACGAGTCGTCGTGACAGGCATAGGCGCCGTCACCCCGCTTGGGAATGACGCAGAAACGACGTGGAAAAACATTATCGCCGGCCAGTCCGGCATCGACATTGTCACCCGCGTCAATCCGGACGACTTTCCGGCGAAAGTGGCGGCGGAAGTGAAAGACTTCGATCCGTCGCTGTTTATCGACCGCCGCGAGGCGCGGAAGATGGACCGATTTACCCAATTCGCCGTCGCTGCGGCGCTCATGGCGGTCAAAGATGCCAATCTCGACATTAATGAAAGCAACGCTGAACGGGTCGGTGTTTGGATTGGTTCTGGCATCGGCGGCATGGAGACGTTTGAACAGCAGTTTGAGATTTTCCAGCAGCGCGGTTATCGCCGAGTGAGCCCGTTTTTCGTGCCAATGATGATCCCGGATATGGCCGCTGGGCAAGTATCGATCATCCTCGGAGCGAAAGGGATCAATTCGTGCACGGTGACCGCTTGCGCGACCGGGGCGAACTCGATCGGTGATGCGTTTAAAGTCATTCAGCGCGGCGACGCCGATGTCATGATCACCGGCGGGACGGAAGCGCCGATTACGAAAATGTCGTTCGCCGGTTTTTGCGCCAATACGGCTCTTTCAACCAATCCAGATCCAAAAACGGCGAGCCGCCCATTTGACAAAAACCGCGACGGTTTCGTCATGGGTGAGGGAGCAGGCATCGTTGTTCTTGAGGAATTGGAGCACGCGCTGCGCCGCGGCGCGAAGATTTACGCAGAAATTGTCGGTTACGGTGCGACCGCCGATGCGTACCATATCACCGCGCCGGCTCCGGGCGGCGAAGGCGGCGTGCGGGCGATGCGCCAAGCGCTTCATGACGCTGGCCTGGAGCCGGAGGAGATCGATTACATCAACGCCCACGGCACGAGCACCGAGTACAATGATAAGTATGAGACGGCGGCGATCAAAGAAGTATTCGGCGATCATGCCTATAAGCTCGCCGTCAGCTCGACGAAGTCGATGACTGGGCATTTGCTCGGGGCGACCGGCGCGGTGGAAGCGATTTTCTCCGTGCTGGCGATCCGCGACGGCATCATTCCGCCGACGATCAACTACGAAACACCGGATCCGGAATGCGACCTCGACTATGTGCCGAATGAAGCGCGCAAGCAAGACGTGCGTGCGGTCTTAAGCAACTCATTTGGATTTGGCGGCCATAATGCGACATTGATTTTTAAAAAATATGTGTAATGGATGAAAAGGAGAGCCTTGGTTGAGCAGAGCTGAAAACGCGTGACTAACGGCGGGTTCGGTTCAGCGTCAGGCTCTCTTTTTTGTTTTGTTTCACCGTCTTTTCCCTGCCGACATAACGTAAGAGAAAAGGAGGGAAAAGCGATGGGATTGCTTCCGACCGATCGATGGCTTGAAGAGGATGAAGGCGATCCGCTCCGGTTGTGCGCACGGTTGGCGCCGCTTTTTGGCAAGATGCCGGCGCGTGAGATTTACAGCTATTTACGGCTGTATGGCATGTACCGAAGCACTCGGCAGGCCGAGCGGCTTTTGCCGGAGATGAAAGAGCGCCGTCTTTGGGAACGTCTTGGCCGTTTGTATGAACGGCAACGGGGGATATGGAAGGGACCGGACGTTCCGGTATTTTTGCTGCCGGCCGATGACGAAAACCGGAAGCTTGTGCGCGAATTCCAAGGAAAAGGCGGGGTGGCGTTTGCTGATAAATTGTTTTTCTTCTTGCTGCCGGATCATGGCGACGAGGAGATCGCCGCGTTGGTGGCGCATGAATACAACCATGTATGCCGTCTCAAGCAGTTGCCGAACGAAGGCGAAGATGCGACGTTGCTGGATGCAGTCGTTATGGAAGGATTGGCGGAGCATGCCGTCGCCGAGACAGTCGGCGTCAAGCAGTGTGCGGGATGGACGAAGTATTACACCGATCGGGAGATGGAACGGTTTTGGCGGCGTTATATTGTCCCGAACCAACATTTGCCCGTTTCGCATCCGCATACTTCCCGCATTTTGTACGGGCTTGGATGGCATCCGAAAATGGGGGGCTATGCCGTTGGGTATGCCATCATCCGTCGTTGCCTAGAAAGAGGCTATTCGCTCGCCCAATTGATGAAGATGGAAGCGAAAGACATCGCGGAGTTGGCGGGCTTTTCAGGCAAACAGCAAGGAGCGTCTTAGCTCGAAACCGCATGGCGACCGCCGCTGTCCGGTTATCACAAGAATCTTAGGGGCATCGGGCGCAAACAGGCATGTTGTCCATGGCGCCGACATATATGTAGAACAAGGACGTGGACAAGAAGGAAGGGAAAGCCCGGTGGTCCGCCTGTTTTTTTATTTGGTCGGTTTCGGTTTTTCAGTCGTCGGCGGCATGATGGTGATCGCCTATTTGAACATCATCACTCCAGAGCGTGGTTTTAGCGAATACTTATCTTATATTTCGACAAGGGTGGAATGTTATTTATTCCCTATTGGCCTTCTTTTGATGTGGGGGAGCTTGACGTTTCCAAGCCGCAGCCCCTAGAGGGGAAAAGAGGACGAAATGGAATAAAATTCTCCCCCTCTGCCTATACTGATGGACAAACACGTCTGGAAGTGAGGGGTCTCGCATGCTTTATCTGCACGACATTTGGGTCAACTGGTTTGAAGGAGAAGAGAACGGATACAACGTCTGCCATTTCCATGAATGGCGCAAGGACGATCAAATCGAGCTGCTCGACCAAGTGCCGCTGTTAAAAGTATCCCCGGCCCTGTTTCATTACATTGAAAACAGCTTGTCCGATCTTCCAAAACCGCTGCTAGACGATGTACATCAGAAGGCGTATGTCCGCAAAAACCATGAACGCATTCAGCTGGACTATTGTTTCGTTGTCACGGACGGCGCCGGCGTTTTGGCTGTCGATACAATCGGTTATCAAATCCCGATTCGCAAAAGCCGTCTCATTCCGCGTCAGGAACAACTCGTCTACGAAATGGCGGCCGAAGCGGAGGAACGGGACTATCCGCTGCCGAGGTATGAAAAAGAATACCACATTTTATCGCCGGCTCCGGAACTGATGTGCGGACTCACGCGCAAAGAGCGGCAGTTGAAACAGCTGTTGTTTATGGCGCTTGACCAGCTTTATTCGACAAAAAATGCTGCCCAGATGCGCTATTGGTATACGGAATGGGCGCCGGAAAAATACGCCGCTATTCAAAAAATGTCTTTTGATGAAGCGTGGGAACAATTGTATAACGAGACGAAATACGGGTGGTCCGAACGGCATGAGCAGCTGTGCGAAAACTTGATCAAAGGGCAGCCATTTTTCGAAAAACTGTGGGAAATGGAGCAAGAACCAAAAGTCAATTAAAAAACGGGCCAAGGCGATAGGCGCCTGCCCGTTTTTGTATGGCTTCGCTGGATGCGGCTATTTACCGCCGCCGCCCGAGCCCCATGGCTTGCTCCATTTTGCGCACCATTTCCGATGCAACCCGATTTGCTTTTTCCGCCCCTTCATCCAACACGCGGTCAAGCTCCTCGCTTTCCATCCAATGGTGATACCGCTCTTGAATCGGTCGAAGCGTTTCGATGACGACTTGAGCGAGGTCTGCTTTGAAGACGCCGTATCCTTTTCCTTCGTATTGCCGCTCCAACTCCTCGATCGATTGACCGGATAGCGTCGAATAAATATTGAGCAAGTTCGAAATGCCTGGCTTCGCTTCTTTGTCGTAGCGAATCGTTCCTTCCGAGTCGGTGACCGCGCTTTTGATCTTCTTCTCGATCGTTTTTGCATCGTCAAGCAGTGTGATGTATGCTTTTGGGTTCGGATCGGATTTGCTCATTTTTTTCGTCGGGTCGACAAGCGACATGATGCGGGCGCCGACTTTCGGAATGCGCGCCTCAGGGATCGTAAACAGCTCGCCGTACCGTTTGTTGAACCGTTCCGCCAGATCGCGCGTCAGCTCGATATGCTGCTTTTGGTCTTCGCCGACCGGGACGATGTCGGTGTTATAAAGCAAAATGTCAGCGGCCATCAGCGGCGGGTACGTGAGCAGCCCGGCGCTGACCGCCTCTTTGCCGGCCGATTTTTCTTTAAATTGCGTCATCCGCTCAAGTTCGCCGATATAAACGATGCACTGCAGCATCCAAGCGGCTTGAGCGTGCGCCGGCACTTCTGACTGGATGAACAACGTCGCTTGCGTCGGGTCGATGCCGACTGCTAAATACAAAGCGGCGAGGCGGCGGATGTTTTGCCGCAGTTCGTGTGGGTCTTGCCAAACGGTAATGGCGTGTTGGTCAACGATGCAAAAATAGCAGTTGTATTCATGCTGCAGCTCGACAAACTGCCGCAGCGCCCCGATGTAGTTGCCAAGGGTGATGACGCCGCTTGGCTGAATGCCGGAAAAAATGGTTTTCATCGATCTTCACTCCCTCAAGCAAAAAATAAAAAAGGCCCTGCCAGCCCTCTGATAGGGACGGTAGGACCGCGGTGCCACCCTACTTATTGCGCCGACAAGCGCAATCGCTCAGCCCATGCTTAGCGCATGGCCCCCTGTAACGCGGGGAAACGTCCTCGCCTACTGCGTCGCCGGTTCGGCGGGAAGCTCGAAAGCCCATTCCATATGGCTAGCCGCTTGTTCGCACCGTCCACAAGCTCTCTGAAGGCATCGCCAATATGTACTCTTCTTTCTCATCGCTCGGTTGATCCTAGATTTGCCTTATATTATACGGAAAACATTCAGCTGTTGCAACCTTATTGCACGGCATATCCGGCGGCAATCATCGCCAGAAACAGAAGCAGACCAGAAAAGAGAAGCGGATACGTGATGGCGAAACGCCGCGGACCGAGCAGCTCATCCGATTCATGTTCTGCTGCCGCTTCCTCAAGATACCGCTCCACCTTCGTTCGATTCCTGCGCAATCGGCGAAACCCGTATGCGAATCCGCTGAAAAACCCGCGTTCATAAACAAACAAAAGCCCGCCAAGCGACAGAGGCAAAAGGGAGAGCAAAAACGAAACGTTAATAAAGGCCACCGTACTCCATGCTCCTTGCCCTATTACGATGAGTGCGCTTGCCGCCAGCATCGCGGCGACGAGCCATCCAGTCCGCACAGCCGTTTGTTTCATATCGTCTGTTCCCGCCTTTCCCTTCTCACTGCTTATTTTATCATAAATCATGTGGGCGGGAAGATTGTCAAAATTATTAACAAAATTATATTAAAAATATAGAAGAAATCTGGAAGTTCAGGAGAGATTTGCTTCGCAGCTGAGAGAAAGGGCAAAAAAATTATATTGTAAGCGCTTTCTTTTTTGTAGGCAGAAATTTTTTATTTGCAATGGTGACAAAAGTCAGCACAACACGGATGGAAATGCAAGCTGATCCTCATCCCACTTATAAGTAGTTTGAAATTTTTTTATTTAAGAAAATAAAAAAATCCTTTTCAAATATACTAACACAGGATATAATAAGCGATGTAAGTACAATCTTCTGAAATCAAATGGTTCAGAAGATTTGTAATACACTACATAAACCTAAGGGGGGTTTTTTAGTGAAGAAGCGATTTTCTTTCTTCCTCGTCCTGCTTCTCGCGCTGTCAACGTTCCTCGCGGCTTGCGGCGGGGGCAAGGACAACGACAACGCCCAAGGCGGCCAGGGCGGCGAAAAGCCGGCGGAGAAAAAGGAGCAGGTGCTGAACTTGCTTGAAACATCAGAGATTCCATCGCTTGATCCGGCGCTCGCTACGGACCAAGTATCGTTCATCGTTTTGAACAACGTCATGGAAGGTCTTTACCGTTTAGGGAAAGACAATAAGCCTGTGCCAGGGGTAGCGGAAAGCTACACGGTAAGCGAAGACGGCAAAACGTATACGTTTAAGCTTCGTCAAGATGCGAAATGGTCAAACGGCGATCCGGTGACGGCGCACGACTTCGTGTTCGCATGGAGACGAGTGCTTGACCCGAAAACGAAAGCGGAGTATGCGTACATTATGTACGACATTAAAAATGCTGCAGCAGTCAATACGGGCAAATTGCCAGTTGACCAGCTCGGCGTCAAAGCTCTCGATAATTACACGCTCCAAGTCGAGCTTGAAAACCCGATTCCGTATTTCATCAGCTTGACGGTATTCGGTACGTTCATGCCGCAAAACGAAAAATTCGTTAAAGCCCAAGGCGACAAATACGGTTTGGAAGCCAATACGACGCTGTACAACGGCCCGTTCGTCTTAAGCGAATGGAAGCATGAGCAAGGCTGGACGTATGCGAAAAACCCGAACTACTGGGATAAAGATACGGTCAAGCTGGAAAAAATCAACGTCAAAGTCGTAAAAGAGACCGCAACAATGGTAAACCTTTACGACACGAAAAAAGCGGATCGCGTTATCCTAAGTGCGGAGTTTGTTGATAAATATAAAAACGACAAAAATTTCCACACGTATCTTGAACCATCGATTTTCTGGCTGCGCATGAACACGAAGAAAGAACCGTTGAACAACGTCAACGCTCGCAAAGCGATCGCGATGGCTATCGATAAAGAGGCGATGGTGAACACGTTGTTCAACAACGGCTCGGTTGTGGCCAACTATGCGGTTCCGAAAGACTTCGTCACCGGTCCGGACGGCAAAGACTTCCGTGACGCTAACGGCGATTTAGTGTCGTACAATGTGGACGAAGCGAAAAAATTGTGGGAGCAAGCGAAAAAAGAGCTTGGCAAAGATAAATTCACTATTGAATTGTTAAACTATGACGACGACGTCGCGAAGAAAGTCGGCGAATACTTAAAAGAACAGCTTGAAAAGAACTTGCCTGGCCTTACGGTCAACATTAAACAACAGCCGTTCAAACAAAAACTTGAGCTAGAAAGCAATATGCAGTATGAACTATCCTTCTCTGGCTGGGGTCCGGACTATCAAGACCCGATGACGTTCCTTGATCTGTGGACGACAAATAACCCGCACAACCAAACGGGCTGGTCGAATGCTGAATATGACAAGCTGATTAAAGATGCGAAAACGACGCTGCTTGGCGACTTGCAAGCCCGTTGGGACGCAATGTTGAAAGCAGAAAAAATCCTCTTTGAAGAAATGCCAATTGCTCCGCTGTATCAACGCGGCCGTGCGTATTTGCAACGTGAATACGTAAAAGACATTGTTATTCATTCATTTGGTGGAGATTATAGCTATAAATGGGCGTATATCGAGTAACCGTTCTCTAGGAGGTGCGGAGGAGAGTATATGCAAGGGCATATACTCTCCTTTTGCCTGCCAAGGCGAAAAATGTCGAAAAAACTTGAAGATTGAAATACCATTGGTATTAAACAGGAAATAAACAGAGGAGGTGCAGCCATGGCGCGGTATACGATTCAGCGGCTCGTATATATGGTGATTACGCTGTTTATTATTGCGACCGTGACGTTCTTTTTGATGAAGCTGTTGCCCGGTTCGCCGCTGCAAAACCAAGAAAAATTGACCCCAGAGCAGCGAGCCATCATTTTGAAAGAATATGGGCTCGACAAACCAGTGCCTGTCCAATACGTTCAATATTTAGGCAACTTGTTAAAAGGAGATTTGGGTGTTTCGTTCCAGTATGACAACCGGCCGGTAACAGAGTTGATCGGCGACCGGATCGGCCCGTCGGCCCAGCTTGGGTTCCAGGCGATCGTCTTGGGCACGCTCGTCGGTTTAGTGCTCGGCATTTTGGCGGCTATTCGCCATAACAGTTGGGGAGATTATACAGCCACGGTCATTGCAGTCATCGGGATTTCCGTTCCGTCGTTCGTGTTGGCCGGATTTCTGCAGTATTTCATCGGTGTTAAACTGCAATGGCTGCCGGTCGCGTTTTGGGAAGGGTTTAAGTATACGATTATGCCGACGTTGGCGCTGTCTGTCGGCGTCATTGCCAACACCGCCCGCTTTATGCGTACGGAAATGCTTGAGGTGCTGTCATCCGATTATATTTTAACAGCCCGCGCGAAAGGGATTAGCAATGCGGGGGTCATCATCAAGCATGCGATCCGCAACTCGCTCATTCCAGTTATCACAATTCTCGGACCGATGGCGGTCAACTTAATGACGGGAACGCTCGTCATCGAGAAAATTTTTGCCGTTCCCGGTCTCGGCGAGCAGTTTGTCCGTTCGATCGAGCTGAACGACTACCCTGTCATTATGGGCACTACGTTGTTTTATTCGGCGTTATTGATTTTTGTCATTTTTATCGTTGATATTCTCTATGGGATTGTCGACCCACGCATTCGTTTAGCGGGAGGGAAAAAATGATGGCGAAACAACAATACGACCAGCTTTCACCGGAATGGTTTCAGCCCGCCCCGCCGAACGTCGGCGAGCAGGAAAAAATCAGCCGCCCAAGTTTGACGTTTTGGCATGACGCTTGGCTTCGCCTGCGCGAAAACAAAGCGGCGATTGCCGGGCTGACCATGATTATCATTTTAGCGTTATTGGCGATTTTTGCCCCAATGGCAAGTGAACGTTCCTATAAAGAGCAAAACTTAAGCCATGCGAAACTGCCGCCCAAAGTTCCGGTGTTGGAGCATATTAGCTGGCTGAATTTAGACGGGAAGGACGCCAATGGCGTTGATGTATATAAACAGCGCGGCGTGAAAGAGTACTATTGGTTTGGCACCGACGATTTAGGCCGCGACCTGTGGGTGAGAACATGGTATGGCACGCGCATCTCGCTGTACATCGGTTTGTTGGCCGCGTTGATCGATTTGTTCATCGGCATTGCCTATGGCGGCATTTCCGGCTATTATGGCGGCCGGGTCGACAATGTGATGCAGCGGATCATCGAAATTTTAAACGGGATTCCGTATTTGATCGTCGTCATTTTATTTATCTTAATTTTTGAGCCGGGGATTATTTCGATCACGCTGGCGATGGTCATCACCGGCTGGACGACGATGGCGCGCATTGTCCGCGGGCAAATATTGAAGCTAAAAAATATGGAATATGTGCTGGCCGCACGGACGCTCGGGGCGTCTAATTCACGGCTTATTTTTAAACATTTAATCCCGAACGTGATGGGGCCGATCATTATTACGACCATGTTTACGATTCCTACGGCGATTTTTACCGAGGCGTTTTTAAGTTTTATCGGTCTTGGCATCCGTCCGCCGGAAGCGTCGCTCGGTTCGCTCGTCAGCGAGGGATTTAAGTCGATTCAGACATATCCGCATTTGATTATTATCCCATCGATTGTCATCAGCTTGCTCATTTTAAGCTTTAACTTAGTGGCCGACGGGCTGCGCGATGCGCTCGACCCGAAAATGCGCAAATAACCGACGGAAGGGGTGAAACCGATGGAGAAAATTTTGCAGGTGAACGATTTGCATATTTCCTTTGACATCCACGCCGGTGAAGTGCAGGCGGTTCGCGGCGTCACGTTCGACTTGTATAAGGGAGAAACGCTGGCGATCGTCGGCGAGTCAGGGTCTGGGAAATCAGTGACTTCAAAAGCGTTGATGCGCCTGTTGCCGACACCGCCGAGCCGGATTAAGCAAGGGGAAATTTTATTTGAAGGCAAAGACTTGACCAAGCTGTCGGAGAAAGAGATGCAATCGATCCGCGGTGCGGAAATTTCAATGATTTTCCAAGATCCGATGACGTCGCTCAATCCGACGATGACGATTGGGAAACAAATTATGGAAGCGATTTTAAAGCATCAAAAGCTGTCGAAAGATGAAGCGCGCAAACGGGCGATTGAACTATTGCAGCTGGTCGGCATTAAAAACGCCGAGCTGCGCATGAAGCAATACCCGCACCAATTTTCCGGCGGGATGCGCCAGCGTGTTGTCATCGCCATCGCCTTGGCGTGCAATCCGAAAATTTTGATCGCCGATGAACCGACGACAGCGCTTGATGTGACGATTCAGGCGCAAATTTTGGAGTTGATGAAAGACATTCAGAAAAAGCTCGGCATGTCGATTATTTTCATCACCCATGATTTAGGGGTCGTCGCCAACATGGCCGACCGAGTGGCCGTGATGTATGCCGGGAAAATCGTGGAGATCGGCACGGTGGATGAAATTTTTTACAATCCGAAACATCCGTACACGTGGGGATTGCTGGCCTCGATGCCGAGCCTTGATCATAAAGATACGGAGCTGTATTCGATTCCGGGTTCGCCGCCGGATTTGTTAAATCCGCCAAAAGGCGATGCGTTTGCGCCGCGCAATCCGTATGCGCTCAAAATTGACTATGAGCTCGAGCCGCCGATGTTCCAAGTGTCTGATACGCACTATGCGGCGACATGGCTGTTGCATGAAATGGCGCCGAAAGTGGAACCGCCGGCTATCGTGCGTGAACGGATGAAACGGTTTGCTGACATCGTCGCCCGGAAAGGAGGAAAACCGCGTGGCTAGACAAAAGCTGCTTGAGGTCAAAAATTTGAAACAGTATTTCCCAGCTGGACGCGGTCAGGTGGTGAAAGCAGTCGACGGCGTCACCTTTGACATTTATAAAGGTGAAACGTTCGGCCTTGTCGGCGAGTCGGGCTGCGGCAAGTCGACAACGGGGCGGACGATCATCCGGCTGTACGAAGCGACGGAAGGAGAAGTGCTGTTTAACGGCGTCAATGTGCACGGCAAAAAATCAAAAAAAGAGCTGAAAGAGTTAAATCGGAAAATGCAGATGATTTTCCAAGATCCGTATGCGTCGTTGAATCCGCGGATGACGGTCGCGGATATTATCGCTGAGGGCATCGACATCCATGGGCTGGCGAAAACGAAAGAAGAACGGATGCAACGCGTGTATGAATTGCTTGAGACGGTTGGCTTGAACCGCGAGCATGCCAGCCGCTACCCGCATGAGTTTTCCGGCGGTCAGCGCCAGCGGATCGGCATCGCCCGGGCGCTTGCCGTCGAGCCGGAATTCATCATCGCCGATGAGCCGATTTCGGCGCTTGACGTTTCCATTCAGGCGCAAGTCGTGAACTTATTGAAGCGCCTGCAGCGTGAAAAAGGGTTGACGTACTTGTTTATTGCCCATGACTTGTCGATGGTCAAATACATCAGCGACCGGATCGGCGTCATGTATTTCGGGAAAATGGTCGAGCTCGCTGAATCGGAAGAGCTGTACCGCAATCCGATCCACCCATACACGAAGGCGCTCTTGTCGGCCATTCCGCTTCCGGATCCGGAAACGGAGCGGACGCGCAAGCGGATCGTTTACGACCCGGCGCAACATGGCTACAAAGATGGAGAGGAACTTGAATTCCGTGAAATTACGCCTGGCCATTTTGTGCTTTGTTCGGAGGAAGAGTATAAGCGGTATCGGGCGATGTATGCCTAGCAGAATAGAAAAGAGCGCCGCTCCTTCATCGCCGCATGATGCGAACGGTGAAAGAGGCGGCGCCCACCTATGCGCCTGTCTCGGCGCGTTATTTTTTTCCCCCGACGACTTTCCATCCTTGTTGGATGCGGCGAGAGGCCTCGACATGCTTTCCACTTTTGTTTCGGCCGAACATCCGCTCTCCGATCGTGTTGCTGATGTTTCCCATCAATGCGGTGAGGACGACGATCAATGCCGAAGCAATGGCAAAGTCGATGAAATAGCCGGCCATCGGTTCTTCCTCCCTTTTCCTTTTCTACTTTGATTGTAGAGGATTTGCCTTTACTTTGGAAGAGGAAAGAAAGAAAATTGCATTTATCATCGAAAAACTATATCTTTCTTGGCCGATGTATTGTATAATATATCATGTTAAAGTCATTTCAATTTGCAAACGATTGGCAAAGCGGCTGATCGCCAGACTGGCGTTCAGGCCGTGTCGCTATGCTGTCAGACGTCAAACCGGCATAGCGGTGCACGTCTGTCGTCTGACGGACGAGGGAAGCAAGGGATTCCTTGTCAAAAGGAGTGATCGAAGTGGTCAAGCTATACACATCACCGAGCTGCACGTCATGCCGGAAGGCGAAGGCGTGGCTCGAGAAGCACAATATTCCTTATGTCGAGCGCAATATTTTCTCCGAACCGCTCACGGTCGAGGAGATTAAAGAAATTTTGCGGATGACGGAAACGGGGACGGATGAAATCATTTCGACCCGTTCAAAAGTGTTCCAAAAGCTGAACATCAACTTGGAAACGTTGCCGCTGCAAGATTTGTACGAACTCATTCAAAAAAACCCAGGCATTTTGCGCCGGCCGATCATCATTGATGAAAAGCGGCTTCAAGTCGGCTACAACGAAGATGAAATCCGCCGCTTTCTGCCGCGCAAAGTGCGGGCGTATCAGCTTCGTGAAGCGCAGCGGCTGGTGAACGGGTAATAAAAAAACTTCTACATGGTCTGCCATGTAGAAGTTTTTTATCATTTGCTTTATGCGGCGCGCGACCGGCGGTGGGCCGCCAAGCCGAGCAAAACGGCAAGAACGGCCGCCGCCATTGGAAACAGCGCCTCCCCATTCGGGGGGTAAAACGGGCGCAACCGCTCTTCGGCAGCGATCATCTTTCCAGCGGTGTACGCCAAGAGGGCGCCGCCGGCATAAATGAGAATCGGGAACCGTTCCATGGCATAAAGGATGATTTTGCTGCCTAAAATGATGATAGGAACGGAACAGAGAAAACCGAACACAACAAGTCCGATATGGCCTTGAGCCGCTCCAGCGATGGCGATGACGTTGTCAAGACCCATGGCGACATCGGCGGCGACGATCGTCTGGATGGCTTTCCAAAGCGACGGTTCGGCTTTGATCATAGTCGGTTTTTCGTCTTTTTGCCCGATCAGTTTCAAGGCGATCCAAAAGAGGACGACGCCTCCAGCGAGCTGCAAGAACGGAATCGTCAACAGCCAAACGACGGCCACCGTCAAGACAATGCGAACAGCGATCGCCAGCGCGGTGCCGACAATGATGGCCACATTCCGCTTTTGTTCCGGCAAGTTGCGGCTTGCCAGCGCAATGACAACCGCATTGTCCCCGCCAAGAATGACATCAATGCCGATAATCAGCAAGATGGAAACGATGTATTCATCCACCATAGGCGTCCCTCATTCCGTCCGTGTTCATCATCATTATAGTAGGGCATGGCCGGTTTCATAACCAATTTTTAAAAATGCGTTTTTTTATTTCCCTTCTTTCGCTTTTTATCATAAAATAAAAGTACAAGATCATAAGTTTTGATTTAAATAGTTTCAGGGGCACAATCCCTTCCTTTTTTATTTCTCTGTTTTAGAAGGGAGAGTTGAGAAATGGAAATCGAACGCATCAATGAACATACGGTGAAGTTCTACATTTCCTATGTTGATATAGAGGAGCGCGGCTTTGACCGCGAGGAAATTTGGTACAATCGGGAACGAAGCGAAGAATTATTTTGGGAAATGATGGATGAAGTTCACGGGGAAAGCGATTTTTCGCTCGATGGCCCGCTTTGGATCCAAGTGCAGGCGCTCGAAAAAGGGCTTGAAGTCGTCGTGACGAAAGCGCAGTTGTCCAAAGACGGAAGCAAGCTCGAGCTGCCGCTTCCAGAAGAGAAATGGCGCGAGTTTTCGCTGTCAGCTGGTGAAAAGGTGGAATCGCTGTTCGGCCACCATTTCCACTTTGGTCAAAACGGGGACGCCGAGGAGAGAGAAGAGCAAGATGTCCTTCAATTCATCCTTTCGTTCAAGGATATCGAGGATGTCATTTCCTTGGCCCATCGCGCTGACTTCTCTCGGTTGTCGAATCGCCTGTTCCAATTTGAAGGCCGCTATTACTTGTTCGTGGAGTTTGACGAGCGCTACACCGAGCAGGAAGTGGACAATATGCTCAGCCTTCTGTTGGAATACGGAAGCGATTCCCAGCTGACGATTTATCGACTTGAAGAATACGGGACTGAAATTATGGGCGACAATGCACTCGAAACGATCAAAACGTATTTTCCAGCCTTATAATGTTTCCATTCCGCCGATTTCGCCGCCAGAAATCGGCGTTTTCTACGTTAGCGGAAGAAAAACGGCCATCATGAAGAGCCGGGTGGAGGGGTTTTGTTGCGAAACACATCGAGAGTGGCGATTCTCGTCGTCATTGTCGGCGCGTTGCTGGCATTGACGAACGGGTTTTGGGAAGGGAAGCTGCTTGGTCTTTTCAGCGTATTGATGTCTTGTTCCGTCATCTTTATTGCGCTGGTCATTTCTCTTGAGAATCGAAAGCCGGCGCAGACGATCGCTTGGCTGGCGGTGCTGGGGAGCTTTCCGATTGTCGGCTTTTTGTTTTATTTATTGTTCGGACGCAACTATTGGCAACAACGGCGCTATAAAAAGAAAGCCGATTTTGATGAGGCGGTGCTGCTCAAGTTTCAAGAGCCGTCGCCGATTGCCGTCGAGCGGCTGCCGATGGCGCCCCATCAGCGTCCGCTTTTGCGCCTTGCTTATCGCATCGGCCAGCATCCGGTTTCACTTGCTTCGCAGACGGCGGTGTTGACGAACGGAGAGGAGACATTTTCTTCTATTTTTGCTGAACTGGAAAAAGCGGAACACCATATTCATTTAGAATATTATATTGTCCGTCATGATGAAATCGGCCAACAGTTGAAGCGCGTCTTGATGGAAAAAGCGCGTCAAGGTGTGCGCGTCCGTTTTTTGTACGACGCCGTTGGAAGTTGGAAGTTGTCAAACTCCTATATCGAGGAGCTGCGCGCGGCTGGAGTCGAGATGATCCCGTTTTCACCAGTGCGCCTCCCGTTTTTAAGCAACCAAATCAATTTCCGCAATCACCGAAAGATCATTGTCATCGATGGAGGCGTCGGCTTTGTCGGCGGGCTGAACATCGGAGATGAGTATTTAGGAAAAAACAAATATTTCGGATTTTGGCGCGATACGCACTTATTGATCCGCGGTGAAGCCGTCCGGACGCTCCAGCTCATTTTTTTGCAAGATTGGTATTACATGACGGGAGAACGCTTGTTGACGCCGGACTATTTGTCGCCGCCGCTCATCGTCGAGGAAGGGCAAGGCGGGGTGCAGCTCATTGCCGGCGGTCCGGACCAAAAGTGGGAAGTGATCAAACAGCTGTATTTTGCCATGATTACGTCGGCCAAACGGTCGATTTGGGTTGCCTCGCCGTACTTTGTGCCGGATGAAGACATTTTGACGGCGCTCAAAGTGGCGGCGTTAAGCGGCATCGATGTTCGCCTGCTGGCGCCAAAGCGTCCGGATAAAAAAATTGTCTTTTACGCTTCGCGCTCGTATTTTCCCGAGCTGCTCGAGGCTGGGGTGAAAATTTACGAGTATGAGAAAGGGTTTTTGCACAGCAAAGTCATCGTCGTCGATGGCGAGCTCGCCTCGATCGGCACGGCGAACATGGATATGCGCAGTTTCCATTTAAACTTTGAAGTGAACGCCTTTTTGTATTATACCGACAGCATTCATAAACTCGTCCGCGACTTTTTGGAAGATTTTCGCCACGCTTCCATGATCGACTACGAACAGTTTCAACAGCGCCCGTTCCGGGTGCGTATCGCTGAATCGGTCTCCCGGCTGTTGTCGCCTCTGTTGTAACCAACCGCTTGTAAACGCCAGTCCGCCGAATCGGCGGACTTTTTTCGACGCAGTTTGGCTTTGGGCAGGAAAACCGGCGATGGTCAACGAATAAAAGGGAAGAACCGAACGGTGAAGGGGGGCAGCAGAGAACAATTCCAGCTGTTCCCGCTCACGGACAACTATTTTTTACTGGAAAGGAAGTGATCATGTTGTTTGTCGCTCTCGCCGCTGATGGCAGGACGGTTTCGCTTGCCGGGGCGGAAAGATGGGAACGAGAGGGGCTGATGCGCCTGAAACGACAGGAACCGTTTTTTTGTCCCGCGTGCCGTCAAGAAGTGGTGCTCCGGTCGGGCCGCTACCGTTTGCCGCATTTCGCCCATCGAAAAGGGGCGGCCTGCCCGGTCGAGCACGAACCGGAGTCGGAGCGTCACTTAACTGGGAAGCGAGACTTGTTCGCGTGGCTCATTCGCCAAGGCATGGAGGCGAAGCTCGAGCCGTATTTGCCCGCCATCAAGCAGCGTCCTGACGTATTGTTCCGCCATGGCCCACACCTTTATGCCCTCGAATACCAATGTTCCACGATCGATGAATCGCTGTTTCGCGAACGCAATGACGGCTACCGTCTCCTTGGCATCCGCCCGTTGTGGGTGTTAGGAGCCCATCATTTGCGGCGTTCGCCAAAATATTCGGGGGAAGTGCAGCTCTCCCGGTTTCAATGGTTGTTTGCCCATCGCGCTCCACATTCAGTCGTTCCACATATATGGTACTACAGTCCAGAGACGAAACGCTTTATCCGTCTTTTTCGCCCGTTGCCGCTATCGGTGCAGCGAACATTGGCCGCGGTCGATTCGATTCCGCTTTCGTCGTTTTCGTTCCCCGATTGGATGGCCCCCTGCCCGCTGCCGCTTCCATCCGAGTTTTGGGAGCGATGGCTCGAACGAAAAAAACAATGGCGGCGGACGTTTCCGCTTTATCCGAACCAAACCGTGCGCCGCATTTGTGCTGATTTTTACCAGGCGGGCATCGTTCCGTCACTGTTTCCGACCGAAGCAGGCTGGCCAGTGCCGCGGGGGTATTTATGGGAGACGGCGCCGTTCATTTGGCAAACGTATGTCCTTTTGTTTCTTCTTGGAAAGACCGGACGGCCGGCAACGGCAGTATCTTTATTTCAGTGGCTCGACGACAAAATCCGCACCGGCCGCCTCGTTCCGCGCCGGCTGCCGCTTGTCGGCCGGGATACGTATCGTGAGGCCGTCGGCGAGTATTTGCATTGGTTGAGCCTGCTCGGCTATCTCCGCCGCGAAGAGGGCGACCAGCTTCATTTGGTGAAGCCGCTGTCGTTTCCGTCGACCGTCGATCAGATGATTCATCAAGATGCTGCGCTTCTTGAGCAAATTCACCAAACGTCGGCGCTTAGCTGCTATTGGTCAACACTTGAGTTCGGGAGAGTGGAAAAAATGAGCAGAAAACAGGAAAAGATGAACGGAATGGTGAATAATAATTCGTGTATCGATTATTTGTATAAGGAGGAATGATGACGGTGGAGGAAAAGAAAGCGAAAAAGTCGCTGCCGCTGCGAAGCGAGATTCCTGTGGAAGAAACGTGGCGGCTTGAGGACATTTTTCCCACCGATGACGCCTGGGAAGAAGAATTCAAACAAGTGAAGGCAATGATTCCAAAGCTTGGCGAATACAAAGGGCGGCTTGGCGAATCGCCGGAAGTGCTGTATGAAGCATTGCAATGCCAAGATGACGTATCGATGCGCCTCGGCAAGCTGTATACATACGCCCATATGCGCTATGATCAAGATACGACCAACTCGTTTTACCAAGGGCTCGACGCCCGGGCGAAAAGCTTGTACAGCGAAGCATCGAGCGCGATGGCGTTTATCGTGCCGGAAATTTTGGCGATTGATGAAGCGGTGTTGCGCTCGTTTTTGGAACAATACGAGCCGCTTCGCTTGTATGCGCACGCGTTAGACGAAATTATGCGCCAGCGCCCGCACGTGCTGTCGGCAGAAGAGGAGGCGATCTTGGCGCAGGCAGCCGAGGTGATGCAGGCGACATCCGACACGTTCAGCGCGTTGAACAACGCTGATTTGACGTTTCCGACGATCATCGATGAAAACGGCGAGGAAGTCGAAGTCACGCACGGCCGGTTCATCCGCTTTTTAGAAAGCACGGACCGCCGCGTCCGCCGCGATGCGTTTTACGCCGTATACCATACGTATGAGAAGTTTCAAAATACGTTCGCCAATATGCTTGCCGGCACGGTGAAAAAAGACAACTTTTTCGCCCGCATCCGCCGCTACCGTTCGGCGCGAGAAGCGGCGTTGGATGCGAACAACATTCCGGAGAGCGTCTATGACAATCTAATCGCCGCGATTCACGAACATTTGCCGCTGTTGCATCGGTACGTGCGGCTGCGCAAACGAGTGCTTGGGCTTGATGAGCTGCATATGTACGATTTGTACACGCCGCTTGTGCAAGAAGTGAAAATGGAAGTGACGTACGAGGAAGCGAAGCAATATATGCTTGAAGGGCTCGCGCCGCTTGGCGAGGAATATGTGGCGATCGTGAAAGAAGGTCTTGACAACCGTTGGGTCGATGTGCGCGAAAACAAAGGAAAGCGAAGCGGCGCCTATTCGTCGGGAGCGTACGGCACCCATCCGTACATTTTGCTCAACTGGCAGGACAATGTGAACAATTTGTTTACACTTGTGCATGAGTTTGGCCATTCGGTGCACAGCTACTATACGCGCAAAACGCAGCCGTATCCGTATGCGCATTATTCAATTTTCGTCGCCGAAGTGGCGTCGACGTGCAATGAGGCGCTGTTGAACGACTATTTGCTGAGAACGATCGATGATGAGAAAAAGCGGCTCTATTTGCTCAACCATTATCTTGAGGGGTTCCGCGGCACGGTTTTTCGCCAGACGATGTTCGCGGAGTTTGAGCATTTGATCCATTTGAAGGCGCAACAAGGCGAAGCGTTGACGGCCGAAACGTTGAGCGCCCTTTATTACGACTTAAATAAAACGTATTTTGGCGATGATATTGTCGTGGACAAAGAAATCGGCCTCGAGTGGGCGCGCATTCCGCATTTTTATTACAACTACTACGTGTACCAATACGCAACCGGCTTCAGCGCGGCGACTGCACTCAGTAAACAAATTTTGGAAGAAGGCGAACCGGCGGTGAGACGGTACATCGACTTTTTGAAAGCCGGCAGTTCTGATTACCCGATTGAAGTATTGAAAAAAGCCGGCGTCGACATGACGAGCGCCGAGCCGATCCGCCAAGCGTGCCAAGTGTTTGCAGAGAAGCTTGATGAGATGGAGCGGCTGCTTGAGAAATGAAACGAATGCGGCGCTACAGCCGCATTCGTTTGGACGGAAATCCACGAAACTGATGGCGGCGGTTCCATGTCGCCACCAACCCGAGCAAGGAGAGAAACAAAAGCGGCATGGTCGCCCAAAGCGGAAGGAGCTGCATGAGGCCCAACAAGTTCAGAATAAAGGCGGCAGTGGATGCCGCCGCCCAAAGGGATAAGACGATGCGCTGCTTCATGGCGATGGCCACCTCTTCCCATTTGCTTTAGTTGATGGCTCTTCACCACAACATGTATTTGACAAGCAATACGGTTTCCTGCACAAAGATGTGCAAAAATCACTGATTTGTTGATTTTCCCTCACAAGCGTAAATAGGGTATGTTCAGAAAAAATCAAGTACAACTTTTGGTGAAGAGCCTAGTTGATTATATGCTGTTTGTCTGCCTGATCATGACGCAGGGCGAATTATGACAATAATGTGAACAAACGAGCAAACGGGTTGCCAATTTAGTTGGACGTTTGGTAAGATAAAAACGTGAACGGAAGACAAAACCTGATACCCCTTTGTTTGACCGTGAACAATTTCTCCCATCCCCTTTGTTGTCTTGGCAACAAGAAAAAGCCCGGCGTCAGCCGGGCTTTTTCTTGCGCCCATCCCTGCTGCTAGGGACGGGAATCATCGATATAGCGCCAAAATGTTCCGTGTTTGACGGGCACCCGCTCCACTTTTTGCTTTAGCTGCAGCTTTTTCATTTCCGTTTCCGCTTCTTGGATCGTCCAGTTGTACACAACGGCAACTTCCTTTGTGGCGACGAATTTAAAATGGCTTAAAAATGATTCCAGCGGAGGAGGAGAGGACGGTTCAGGATGGAAGCCGAGCATTTCAGCGATCAATTCGACGTAGATGTCGTACGGATAGCATCCGGAAATTTTAATGCCTTCGTCTTCAATGTTTTCATTAAACAACACAAGCGTCGGAATTTCGTCAACGTCCATTTCCGAGGTGATTTTTAAATCGCATTGGAACGCTTTCGCCGCTCCCGGCGAGTGCATGTCGCGCAAAAATTCATCGACATCCAAGCCCGCTTTGACGGCGCATTCGGCGAGCACCGACAAATCGGCGACATTTTGTTTTTCGAGAAAGAGCTGTTCTTGCAGCTTGCGCAAAAAGCGAAGGCCAGCCCGCTTTCCTTGCATTTCCGCCGCTTTAATGGCGAGCGATGGGGCGAACGGGCTCGAAATCGGGTTTTCGAGCCAAACGCTGCCGTCGCATGACATGCCGGTGCGGTTCGTTTTCGGCTTGATTTTTCATGAGAGTATNTGCGCAAAAAGCGAAGGCCAGCCCGCTTTCCTTGCATTTCCGCCGCTTTAATGGCGAGCGATGGGGCGAACGGGCTCGAAATCGGGTTTTCGAGCCAAACGCTGCCGTCGCATGACATGCCGGTGCGGTTCGCCGCCCACTCCCACGCTTTGGCCATTGCCTCCGGCTTCGTTCCTTTGCGCGCGCTCCATGTCGCCCATGTTCCGCTCAATATGTGCCTTAAGGTAAAAAAACGGCCGTATTCGATCGTCAGTTTTTTGATGACTGGTTCAAGCCCCCAGCATTCCGGGCATAAAGGATCGATAAACAAATACAGCTCGAGCGGTTTGTTCGTGTTGCCTAGCGGCTGGGAAGGGTAGCAAGTTGATGTCGTCTTCCCAGCAAACTTCTCACTCAAGGGTATGCTCCTTTCTGTCCAGATGATCTGGGGTATTGACCATATGATGGGCGGTGAGTACGAGCCGGTGATAAAACTGTTCGCGCGCCGGCCCGGACAAGCCGATTTCGTCCATGGCTGCCCGCATGCAGGCAAGCCACGCTTCCGCCCGCTTCGGCGTGATTTCAAAGCGGAGATGGCGCGCCCTCAGCATGGGGTGTCCATGCTCTGCCGTGTAAAGAGGGGGGCCGCCTAAATATTGTGTTAAAAACTGTTTTTGCTTGCGGGCGGTTTCCGTCAAATCGTCAGGGAAAATGGGCCGCAAGTCCGGATGCGCGGCCACGCGACGGTAAAATGCTTCGACAAGTTTCGCAACCGTCTCCTCTCCGCCGATCGCCTCATAAAGAGTTTGCCATTGTTCACCCATCGCGGATGCTCCTTTTGTTTGAAAATCATTCGTTGTCGTTTGATTGCTATTTTATCAACAGCACGCATGGATCTCAAACAAAGTGACTCGAGCGCCGCTCGTTTATGTGCGGTAGCTTTTCAACACGCGTTCGACATACGCCCGCGTTTCGGCAAATGGCGGCACGCCCCCATAGCGGTCGACGTGCCCGGGCCCGGCGTTGTAGGCGGCTAAGGCGAGAGTGATATTGCCGCTGTACCGGTCAAGGAGCTGGCGCAAATATTTTACGCCGCCGTCGATGTTTTGCGCCGGATCAAGCGGGTTGTTGACGCCGAGCATTTTTGCCGTGCTTGGCATGAGCTGCATGAGTCCAAGCGCTCCAGCCGGGCTTTTCGCATCGGGACGGAAATTTGACTCATGGCGAATGACGGCGCGGATGAGCTGCGGGTCAACATCGTATTTTTCCGCTGCCGCCGCGATTAAAGCATCGATGGAAGAAGATGAGTTGGTTGCAGCACCCGCTTCATGTTCGAGCGGGGCGCTGCGATGGCCGGCGGGCGCCGGGGGCTGACCGCTTAGGGCAGCTTGAGGCGCCTCGGCAGAAGATTCCTCACCGCGGCTGAGAGATTCGGCAAGCAAGCTTGAAAACAAGGATGGCACCGGCGATGGCAACAGGCTGGAGCGTCCGGGTGAGAACGCATTGAGCGCCTGCCATTCGATGAGCAGCTTTAATGGCGAAACGGTCATCGTCTTTCCTCCATTTCTTTCATGCGGGCGTAAAAGCGGGCGATTTTGTTTGGCGCCGGGCGGCGCGGGATGCCGAGCGCCTCAAGCAGGCGCAAAAACCGCTTTTCACCCGCTTCCACGTGATCCACTTCATACTCAAGTTCGTAATCTTCGCTTTGCAAGTAACAGTTATGGTCAAGGCATAGCGTGCCGCCTTCATGCGGCCATTCGGCTCGGTCGGTGACAAGGGAGCCAAAGCAGCGCACCTCGTGTGGGTTGATGCCCAGTTCTGCAAGCAAATCGGCGATCGCCCCGCGCGGCGCCGCTATACCAGCAAGCAACGCTTCCGCTTCAGACAGCGAAAGCGGCTCATGGATTTCCAAAATGGTCCCGTCCGCCCGCGTTTGTTTCAGCGTCAAGGTCAGGCGTCCCTCTTTCGCCCGGATGCGCAGCGCTGCCGCTCGTTCTTTCAGGGCGAATGACGGGGTGTCAAAGTAATGGTTTTCCTGGCGGAAGAAAGCGCCATCATCAAGGCGGAAGGCGGCGCGGACGGCAGCAAACTCCGCTGCCGTTAACAAGTTTTTTAATTCGATTTCGATTTCTTGATGCATCGTGAATCCCCTTCAGACAGGATAGTCGTCTCCCTCTATTATCAGCTGTTTTCCGGCGAATATCAATTATTTCGCCTGTATAGGGTGAATATGGTAAAATAAAGGGCGGATGGTTGATGCGGAAGGAGAGAAAACATGAACGAAAAATGGATCGTCGAGCGGGCGGAGCGGGAAGGCGGCCGGCTTTGGCTGTATGTCAATGATGCTCCGGTTCCGCTTGCCCGCGTAACGCCGAAACGCCATATGCTTGTCGATTCGGATGCGTTGGCGTTTGCGTACATTTTGGAAACCGATGACCGCTTTCTATATGTCATGATTCCGAAGCCGTGGTGGCCTGAGCTAAAGGCGGCGCTTGACGCCAAGGAGCCGGTCTGGCTTCGATGTGGAGAGAGGACGCTTGAGCTTGAACAGTTTCACGATGAACTGTCTTATTTGCTTGAAAATATTCGCGGCAACGCCAACTATGGCGAGGCGCTTGAACAGGCGGTGCAAGACGTGTTTTTTGAGCAATAAGCCGGGGGTTTTCCCTTTCCGGCGCGTTCGAACAGGGAGCGGCCCGGTGAATTCGCATCGTGCAGCAAGAAAGAGGCGCGGTTGCGCCCTCTTGACGTAAGCCGCGGGAGATCGAAAACATGTAGGCAGGTGGTACGATGGTCAACCATTGGGATTTGTTTTTAGCCCCGTATAAGCAGGCGGTTGAGGAGCTGAAAGTGAAGCTAAGGGGCATTCGCGCCCAATTTGAGATGATTGAAGCGCACTCGCCGATTGAGTTTGTCACCGGACGGGTGAAACCCGTCGCCAGCATTTTGGATAAGGCGCAAAAGAAAAACATCCCGCTCGACCGTCTTGAGGAAGAGATGCAAGATATTGCGGGGCTGCGCATCATGTGCCAGTTTGTCGATGACATTAAGACCGTCGTCGAGCTATTGCGCCAGCGCAACGATTTTACGATTGTTGAAGAACGCGATTACATCACGCAAAAAAAAGAGAGCGGCTACCGCTCGTACCATGTCGTCATCCGCTATCCAGTGCAGACGATCCGCGGTGAAAAAAACATTTTGGCGGAGATTCAAATTCGAACGTTGGCGATGAACTTTTGGGCGACGATTGAGCATTCGTTGAACTATAAGTACAGCGGGCGTTTCCCCGAAGATATCAAAGTTCGGCTGCAGCGCGCCGCGGAGGCGGCCTATCGCCTCGATGAGGAGATGTCGAAAATCCGCTTTGAAATTCAAGAAGCGCAGGCTGCTTTTTCTCGAAAACAAGAAGCAAAAGGAGAAGGGCAATGAAACGGACGGACGCGCCGCTCGTGTTCGCCATCACGTCCAAAGGCGACGACATATCAAACGCTCTGGCGCAAAAAATGAAAACGTATTTGCTTGACTTTGACTTGCGTTACGATGAAGAGGAACCTGATCTCGTCATTTCGGTTGGCGGTGATGGAACGCTGTTGTATGCGTTCCATCGCTATTGCCATCGGTTGGACAAGACGGCGTTTGTCGGAGTCCATACTGGCCATCTCGGCTTTTACGCGGACTGGGTGCCGGAGGAACTCGAAAAGCTCGTCATCGCCATCGCCAAGACGCCGTACCAAGTGGTCGAATACCCGCTCCTTGAGGTGACGATCCGCTATCTCAACGGCGGAAGCGAGGCAAAGTATTTAGCGCTCAATGAATGCACAGTCAAGTGCGTCAGCGGGACGCTCGTGATGGATGTCGAGATTCGCGGCGACTTGTTTGAGCGGTTCCGCGGCGACGGGTTGTGCATTTCGACGCCGACCGGCAGCACGGCTTACAATAAAGCGCTCGGCGGCGCGATTTTGCATCCTTCGCTTGAGGCGATTCAAGTGACCGAGATGGCGTCGATCAACAACCGCGTGTTTCGGACAATCGGTTCGCCGCTTGTGCTGCCGGCGCACCATACGTGTTTACTCAAGCCGGTCAACCACGTCGATTTTCAAATTACGATCGACCATTTGTCACTGTTGCATAAAGAAGTGAAGTCGATTCAATGCCGGGTGGCCGATGAAAAGGTGCGTTTCGCCCGCTTTCGGCCGTTTCCGTTTTGGCGGCGGGTGCGCGACTCGTTTATCGCCGACTGAGGGAAAGCCCGCCTCCTTGGTTAGGCAACGCTTCCCGTTTGCGGCGAGGTGATGGTCTTTTGGCGCGGATGCCGATTCCGTTTTAGCGGCGCCAAAGGAAAGTGGATGGAACACGATGAGCAAGACGGAGATTTTTGATCAGAAAGGTGACGAACATTGCCGCCGTTTACCATGACCTTTTCCATCGATGAACAGCACGACGGAAAGCTGCTGCGCCAGTTTTTGCAAGAGAACGGCATTTCGCGGACGGCGCTTACCGATATTAAATTCCATGGCGGGGCGCTGTTGGTTGACGGTCGGCCCGTCACCGTCCGCCATGTGCTGCGCGCCGGCGAGACGCTGTCGGTTGTCTTTCCGCCGGAGCGGACAAGCGATTGGATGGACGCAGAAGCGATGCCGCTTGACATTCTGTATGAAGACGATTACGTCCTTGTTGTCAACAAACCAGCGGGATTGGCGACGATTCCGTCGCGCCACCATCCGGGCGGGACGCTCGCCAATGGCTTGCTTCACCATTATCGAAAGCAGCAGCTCGACTCGACCGTCCATATCGTCACCCGGCTTGACCGCGACACGTCCGGGCTCGTGCTCGTCGCCAAGCACCGCCACGTTCATCATTTGTTGTCGGCATTGCAGCAAAAAGGGCACGTTGTGCGCACGTATGAGGCCATTTGCCATGGCGTCATTGTCGAGGATGAAGGGACGATTGACGCCCCCATCGGCCGCCAAAGCGACAGCATCATTGCTCGCGAAGTGCGGGAAGACGGGAAGCCGGCTGTCACTCATTTTCGTGTACTTGAGCGGCTTTATGGCTATACATACGTTTCGCTCCGGCTGGAGACGGGGCGCACGCACCAAATTCGCGTCCATTTGGCTTATCTCGGCCACCCGCTCGCCGGCGATGAACTGTACGGCGGGAGCCGGGAGATGATCGGCCGCCAGGCGCTTCATAGCCGGCAGCTGTCGTTTTTTCATCCGTTTGCCGGGCGCTGGTATACATGTTCCGCCCCGCTTCCTGACGATATGGAGCTCCTCATCGAGGCAACGCGCAGAAGGTGCGCTGATTAGGAGAACGTGCGGAATTTTTCCGGAACGAACGGCATCGAGGAAGGAACGGAGACCGTTTCCATTTCCGGATAGCGCAAGGCGGTCAGCGCGCCGCCGAATACGCAGCCGGTGTCGATGTTGACCGTCCGCCCGACAAACCGCGGTTTTTCGACCGGCGTGTGGCCATATACAACCCATGCGCTGCCGTGATACCGTTTCGCCCAGTCGCGGCGCACCGGCGTCCCGTCCTGGTTCATTTCGCCGGTGATGTCCCCGTACAGGACGAACGTCTTGACTTTTTTGTCCGTCCGCCCGATATAGTCGTGACGGATGCCGGCGTGGGCGATGACAAGGCGCCCCTCATCGAGCACCGCATACAGCGGCGCCTGTTCATACAGGCGGATGAACTTGCGGCGGATCATCTCCTGTTCGCTTGGAGGCAAGGTGCGATATTCTGCGACCGTCGTCTCAAGCCCGTGGGCGATTTGCACGTTTCGTCCTAAAAAAAAGCGGTACAGCTTATTGCAATGGTTGCCTGGCACGTAGTAAGCCAAATTTCGCTCAACAAGGGCGCAGACGATCTCGATCATGTTCAGCGATTCAGGACCGCGGTCGGTCAAATCGCCGACGAAGCCGAGCTTTCGTCCGTCGGGATGAATCGGCACCCCTTCGTCCCAATGGTAGCCGAGTGTTTCCGTCAATGCGGCGAATTCACGGAAGCAGCCATGAATGTCGCCGATGATGTCCACTTGCATCGAATGTGCTCCTTTCTCGCCATAGTGGTTGTACTACCAGTATGTCCGTTCAGTCAGGAAAAGAAAAGATGCGGCGGTTTTGCCCGTCTCATCGCGGCTTTTGCGGGGGCAACGCCCAAACGGCGGAGCCCGCGGCCAGGAAACAAAGAAGTGGAGTTGAGCTTGATGGCGACAAAAAACGCCGCCTGCGGACACAGCAAGCGGCTTTATTCATCGCTTGCGAACATAAACTTCCGCGTTCGCGAATGAACGTTTAAGACGAGGCCGATCGCCAGCATATAAGTCGCCAGCGAGCTTCCTCCATAGCTGATGAACGGAAGCGGCAACCCCGTGATCGGCAAAAGTCCAATCGTCATGCCAATGTTTTGGAACACTTGGAACGTAATCATGCCCGCGACGCCGGCGCATAAATAGCTGCCATATAAATCGTTGCTCTCCAAGGCAATATGGATCATGCGATAAATGAGCAGGAAAAAGAGAGACACGACGATGCTTGAGCCGACAAATCCGAACTGTTCTGAGATGACGCCAAACACAAAGTCTGTGTGCGCCTCCGGCAAATAGACTTGTAAGTTGCCCAATCCTTTCCCATACAGTTCCCCTGACCCAATGGCCATAAGCGAACGGATGAGCTGGAAGCCTTGTTCGTTGGAATATTCATATGGAGCCAGCCAGCCGTAAAACCGGTTCAACTGGTAATCTTCTTTAATAATGTACTTATGGAAGAAATCAGGAAAATAAAAGAAAATGAACACAACGACTGCCACCATTGTTACACCGGAAAGGACAATGCCGAAAATGATGCGCCAGCGGATGCCGGAAACGAGCACCAAGGTGGCGGTGATGGCCATAAACACCATCGACATGCCCATGTCCGGCTGCTTGGCGAGCAAAATGAGCGGCGGCAAGACGGTCAAAGCGATTTTGCCAAGCAATTTAAAATCATCGCTGATCGTCGGTTCGGGATATTTTTCCCGATGGTTGACGATGATGCGACTTAGGACGATGATCATAAAAATTTTCATCAGCTCGGATGGTTGAAAGTTGCCTCCAGGTAGATGGTACCAGCTCGTCGCCCCCTTAATGGTTACTGATCCTGGGACGTTCAATTCCAGCCCAAGCAACAGCAACATCCCGAATCCATACAAATACCAAGCGATTTGAAACAGCCGATCATAGTCAATGATCATCGTCAAGGCGATCACGACAGCGCCGATGGCGTACCATTGCAGCTGTTTCGAAGCGAAGTTGACGTTTTGCAGTTTCTCCGGCAGCATCGGTTCTGCGCTATGGATGGCGATGGCGCTGACGACCGCCATCAAGAATAAAAGGAACAGCATATGGTAATCCAGCTTCGATTTGGAAAAACGATCATGATCCATGGAACGATCCTCTCCATTCAAATGTGCCATATACCATATTAGCGAATCGCGCCGGTTTTGCAAAGTGGGAAAAACCGCCGCCAGCATGAAGGAATCGGAAGGCAAAAGGGAAGCGTGCATTTACATCGGCCGCCGCATCGCCTATAATAGAATTAACACCTGGTGCTAAGAATAAATGATAATTGGGAGGATGAGCGAATGGTCTTATCGTTGGAAGGACGTACATATGTCGTGATGGGGGTGGCGAACAAACGAAGCATCGCCTGGGGCATTGCTCGTTCGCTTCACGCTGCCGGCGCTCGGTTGGTGTTTACGTATGCCGGAGAGCGGTTTGAAAAAGAGGTGCGGGCGCTTGTGGATACGCTTGGGGACGAACGTTCGCTTCTGCTGCCATGCGATGTGGCAAAAGATGAAGACATCGTTCAATGTTTCGCGCAAATCAAAGAACAAGTCGGCGTCATCCACGGCGTCGCTCATTGCATCGCCTACGCCAATAAAGAAGACTTGAGCGGGGAATATATGAACGTCAGCCGCGAAGGCTTTTTGCTCGCCCACAATATCAGCGCATATTCGCTCACCGCGGTTGCGCGCGAGGCGAAAGAGCTGATGACGGAAGGCGGCAGCATCGTCACCCTCACGTACTTAGGCGGCGAGCGCGTCGTGCAAAACTACAACATTATGGGTGTGGCGAAAGCGTCGCTTGATGCGAGCGTGAAATATTTGGCGAACGATTTAGGCAAATACGGCATCCGCGTCAATGCCATTTCCGCTGGACCGATTCGCACACTGTCGGCCAAAGGGGTGAGCGATTTCAACTCGATTTTAAAGCAAATCGAAGAACGCGCTCCGCTCCGCCGGACGACGACCCAAGAAGAAGTCGGCGATGCGGCGCTGTTTTTGTTCAGCGACTTGTCGCGCGGCATCACCGGGGAAATTATTCACGTCGACTCGGGATACCACATTTTAGGATATTAAAAACGTGCGAGCAGCCGTTCCTGTTGATGGAGCGGCTGTTTTTTGCTTGACTTGGGCAATTATTGAGATCACGGGCATACATATATAAGGTAAGGCAAGCATGGAAAAGGGGGATCGACGTGCGGAAACAAAACGTTGTGGAGACGGAGCCGTTGCTTTACATTGTGCAGCCAAAAGCGATGCGGGCGGCGGCGCATATGCAAGAAACGTTTATGTGGACTAGCCGAACGCAACAGGAAGAGGAAGGAAATTCCAACGATGAACGAGGCGGCGAGGAGGAACCGACTGAATTTTTTGCCAAAAAAGAATTCCAAGCGATGGCGCTCGACGAGCGGCTGGCCTTTTTGGCGGAGCTGCCCGGCCATTTGCCGCCGCTGAAATGCCAATTTGTCATGAAGGATAAGAGCTATGAAGGCATATTAAAGAAGTGCACGGCGACCGAGTTGACGATCGCCGATGAACAGGGAAACGAAACGGTCATCGGGCGCGCGCAGCTTCTCGCGGTGACGATGATCGGGTTTGTGCAGTAACGCATTTCCTTGCGTTGAAACGCATCTTTGCCTGAATGCGTTGCGGCGCCAGGAAAGGATGATGAGGGTTTGTTTCCTTCATTTGCTGTGGGAGTGTATTCTCATTTTTATTTTGGATGTCCGTCATTTTCTTCTTGGCGATTTTCGATTCGTGTTAGTGTGAGCTTGCAATCGTAAAATGTTTGGTGTCATGTTTCGCTTGAGCCAATTTGCGGTTCAAATGCGTTTTAGGCGACGCGTCCAGCGTTTGTTGGTTGCCGCTTGCAATGGTAAAAGGTTTTATGTGGCGGCCGGTTTGGGGCTGTTTAGGAGCTGGGTCGCTTTTCGCGAGTTCAGTTCGCTCTGCCGCAGCTTCTTTTTGTTTGGCTGTTTGTTGATGGTCTTCCATTGATATGGCACGCTCTTTTTTGGTTTTTCCCTTTTTCGTTTTGTCGGATGACGCTGCCGCGTTCTTTTTCGAGTGGACTTTTTCTTTTGCATCCGCTTTAGGGGTTGGCCGGTTCAGTTGTTCTGTTGCATCTTCTTTCAGCGGTTCTATTGTCATGCCGGCTGCTTGTTCTTCACTCACTACAGCTTGTTCTGTTTTCTCCGCCTGCTCCCAAACTTCCAATAACTCGGAAGCGACTCGCTCCCAATGATAGATCGAAATCGCAAGCTGCCGGCCTTTTTCTCCCATTCTTCTCATCAATGATTGATCCGATAATATTTGGGCAATCTTGTTGGCAAAATCACTCGGGTCCTCCGGATTTTCTACGATAAGGCCGTTTTCATTGGCGAAAATGACTTCCGGATTGCCGCCTCTCGCGGTCGTTACGATCGGAAGGCCTGCTGCCATGGCCTCATAGTGGACGCGCGCCAACGGTTCCTGCCATTGCGAGGTGCATACAAACAAATCAGCCGCCGCAAACCAATTTTGGATTTCATTCGGTGGGACAAAGCCTGTCGTGACAACGGGGACAGGCATTCGTTTCGCCAGTGCTCTTACATATGCGACATAATCAGTAATGTCATTTTCGCTAAACCAGTTGCTCCCGACAATCACCAGGGCTAAGTTTTTAAATTTTTTTGCCAGCTCCGGCAATGCTAGAATGAGTTTATCGACCCCTTTATTGCGAGACAGCCTTCCGGCGAACAAAATGACCGTTTTGTTTTCCAACCCATGTGCCCGCCGAATGTCGTTGCGTATTTTCTGCATTTTTGGATGATTTCCCGGCAAAAATCGTTCGCTGTCTACTCCAGAATAAATCGTGCGCAATTTTGGCGATGCCTGCGGATATAGACTGCGGATGACATTGCCAATATAATCGCTCACTGTTACGATGTAGGCCACTTCTGCGATGGCCGCCGTTGCTTCTTCTGGATCGATTTTTTCCGGTTGAAACATATCATTGTGCATACTTAACGTCATTTTGGCGTCGGGCGCTGCCTGCCGGATGGGCAGAACAAGGCGGGGGCGGTTAAAGATATGGATGAGATCGAACTTGTTCGCTTCCACATAACGAACAACGTTTTCCCGGTATATTTCAAATATTTTTCCCGGTACGCGCACGTAGCGAACGCCTTGGATGGTTTCTTGCTCGGGAAGCGACGAATCGCTGATGCCTAAAACGGTAATATCATGGAATTGGCTTACATGTGGAAGAATGCCGGAAATATACGTTTGAATGGCTCCGCCGAGTACAGGGGGAACGGGGAGTTTTTCTGTACAAACCATCAAAATCCTCATATTTATCCCACTCCTTTCCAGTCATTTTCGATTTCTGCCAATACAGGCCACTTTGACTGGTCGGTTTCGACAATCGTTTGAATTAACTGTGCTGTTTGTTCATTGAGAAAAATTTCCGGTTCATAGACGACTTCTTTCATATTTTTATAAAATTCGTTTGGCATGGCCAAGTCAATCATCAAAAGCTCGTATAATTCAGGTGTGATTGGATTTGCTTCGTGGTACGCTAGAATCATTTCCCGCACCCATGTTGCATCCCATTTGTATAAATCCGCCATTGTGCCGCTAATGAGTTTTCGTAAATCACGAATCGGAAGGTCAAAGGCAACTCCGTCGAGATCAATAATCCACATTCCGTCCGCGCCCATTTGGCCGTTGGACCAACCGTAGTCTTGGTGAACCAACCCCCAATGAGCCGTTCCTTGCTTGACGAATTCAACATAGCTGGATTGCAGGAATCGTTCCATGCCTTTTCGCGCCTGTTCTTCAAATCGGTCAACTACCTCTAATAATGGTGGGCTTGCCGGCATTTCAGGGTAGTATTTGGCAATGTTCCGAAACCAGCTCATTTTCGTAATCATTTTTTCATAGTTTTTTGGCCATTTGTGCAGCCGCGAAGCCATTTCCGCCTGTTTTGGGGGGACATACCCTTTGCTTAGCCGATGGAATTCACCAAGGGCATAACAAAGCTTTCTTGCTCCTTCCAAATCCTTTGTAACTGGCGTCAACGGTTCAATCCATTCCGCCACAAACCATAGTTTTCCTCCTGCCTCGACATAACTTTTTCCATCCTTTGTTTTTACAATTGGCGGCACTCTTGCCTTGCGCACTTCCACTAAATATTCTTGTGCTCCTAGGCTGAATAGGCTCCTTGTCGGCCTCCGGTGCAGCAGCTTCAAACTTTTCGGGCCTGATTTCGTTTCGAGCTTCCAAATCGCTCCTCCCTTGTCCGGTTTTGTCGTAACGATTTGCATGTTTTGAACGGATAAATCGTAGTTTTTCAGCACTTCCTCTGCCAGCTGGATGATATACTCAGGGATAAAAAATTCATGGGTCGTTTCATCGACGAGCCATGGTTCAATAACGATGTCTTTCATGCTATCCCTCCTGTCAGGTATTTGGGAATGGACGAAGTGAAATATGTGTGATTGCTACTAGGATATGTATGGAGAACGAAATTGGACTGGGTAAGCTCATTAAATAGAGGATATTTCCCGAAGCCTCTGCAGTTTGACGAACTGGGGGGCGGCGAAAGTGTGACGAGTGGGGATAGATGCACAAGGAGCGGCATGGTTGATTTCATCGGAGAAAGAGAAAAAGGCTGTCCCGAAAACATTTCTCTTAGACAGCCCTTATTGGTTTGGGGAAAGAGAGGAACATGCTTCGATATAAACCGTTTCAAACCGCTTGGCCACATGGTGGAATTGAAATTGCTGTTCAACGAGCGTTCTTGCCTTTTTCGCCATGGTTTCCGCTTCATGTTTGTTCACAAGCATGTAATCAATCGCTTCAAAAAAAGCGTGCGGGTTTTGGTAGTCATCGATGACAAAGCCGGTTTCGCCGTGGCGGACGATTTCGGTGTTGCCGCCGCGGTTGGTTGTCACGACCGGAATGCCGGCGGCCATCGCTTCGTAATGAACGCGGGCGAGCGGCTCGTGCCATTGCGAGCTGCATACAAACACATCGGCCATTAAGAGCAGTTTGGGGATATGACTGTGCGGAACGTAATTCGTAAACAGAACGCGATCGGCCATCGGCGCCGCGAGCTCATGAAGCCAGTCGATGTATTCGCTTCGGCCGGTGTCGCCGAACCATTTTCCGCCGACGATGACAAGCGCTGCCTCGGGATGGCGGATCAAAAGGGATGGCAGGCATTGAATCAGCAAATGCGGTCCTTTTGTTTTGCTGAGTCGGCCGAGAAAGAGAACGACTTTTTTATCGGTGAGTCCGTACGCTTCGCGTTCCGCTTGGCGGATGCGCCTGCCTTCTTCCGTCCAGACGGGGATGTATTGGGAAGCATCGACTCCGGAATAAACGACTTTTACTTTCTGAGGATCGATTGGGTAACGGTTTGTCACCGTCCGTTTGATGTATTCACTGACGGCGGTCAGCAAGGTGCAGGCGTCTAGCGCCCGCTTCGCCTGTTCTGCTGTAATTTTCAGCGGGGAAAACATGTCGTTATGCAGGCTTAGCACAAAGGCGCTTTGCGGAGCCGCCGCTTGGTAATCGATGAGCGGAACAG
The DNA here is from genome assembly GCF_000498995.1 of Geobacillus thermopakistaniensis. Taxonomy (NCBI): domain Bacteria; kingdom Bacillati; phylum Bacillota; class Bacilli; order Caryophanales; family Anoxybacillaceae; genus Geobacillus; species Geobacillus thermopakistaniensis. Next base: position 24,524 of record NZ_AYSF01000048.1, on the reverse strand, counting down.
GACGATTGAAGACGTGGACGACATCGAATTTGTGCGCGGCCAACGCACGTGCCACATCCGTTTCATACGTGGCTTTTGGAAAACGGATGTAGCGGATGTCTCCGTCTGTCTCTTCAGGCGGCAAAAGCGGATCAGCGATTGAAAAAATCGTCAGTTCGTGGCGTCGGGCGATCAATGGAGCAATCCCATCGATCATCATTTGAATGGCCCCGCCCCGCACTGCCGGGGCGGGCAGCTTTTCCGTGCAGACATAGGCGATTTTCATGAATGCTCACCCTCATACAGCGAACGGATGTATTCGATCTCTTTTTGTAGGCCGCCCTCAAGCGTTACAACCGGCTTGTACCCGAGCAGCCGCTCCGCTTTTGCCAAGTCGGCCCACGTTTGTTTCGGCTCTCCGCGGGCGGAGGGGGTATACTGAATGATCGCTTGTTTTCCCGTCAGCGTTTCCAGCAGACGGATCACCTCATTGACCGATGCTCGTTCTTTTCCGCCGATATTGATCGTTTCTCCAATGACGCCATCCCGCTCGAGCGCGGCGATCGTTCCATCAACGCAGTCAGAAATATAGGTGAAATCGCGCGATTGTGTTCCGTCGCCGAACACGGTGAGCGGTTGTCCAGCGAGCAGCTGGCGGATGAAGCGGTGAAACGACATGTCCGGGCGCTGGCGCGGGCCATAGACGGTGAAATAGCGCAAAATGACGATCGGTACGGCGAACTCGCGAAAATAGACGCGGCATAAATGTTCGCCGGTGAGCTTCGTAATGCCATATGGGGAGAGCGGGGCCGGTTCAAGCGTTTCCGACAACGGGCCGCTCCGCTCGCCGTAGACGGATGAGGTCGAAGCGTAGATGAACCGTTTGAGTGGCCGGTCTTTGCATGCCTCAAGCAACCGCTGGGTAGTGGAAATGTTGTGTGCAGCATAGGCGGCAAACTCCGTCCCCCAGCTCGTTCGCACACCGGGCATGCCGGCTAAGTGGTAGACCGCTTCGACGTTTTGCAGCAAGGACGGCAAATCGGCTGTCAACAAATCCAGCTCAAGAAAGGTAAACCGTGGATGAGACTGCAAATGGGCAATGTTCTTCGCTTTTAGCGGCGCCGGCGTCGGTCCGAGAAAGCCGTCGACGCCAATCACATGATGCTCGTCGTTTTCCAGCAGTTTTTCGCATAAATGGGAGCCGATAAATCCGGCCGCACCGGTGACGAGAATGTTCACGGGCGCCCCACCCCCATGTAGCGCAAACCGCTTTGTTCGACTGCATGGCGATCCAAACAGTTTCGACCGTCAAACACGAGCGTCCCATTCATCGCCGCTTTCACTTGCCCCCAGTCAAGCGTGCGGAATTCGTCCCAATCGGTGGCGATGACCAAGCCATCCGCCCCTTGGATCGCTTCGTGCACCGACTGGACTTGTGTGACGCGGGTGAGCGGCTCCGAGAGCGTTGCCTTCGGGTCGTAGGCGGCAACCGTACAGCCGTTTTCACTCAATCGGCGGATGAGCGCTTCAGCGGGGGAAAAACGCGTATCGTCTGTATTCGGCTTGAAGGAGATGCCAAGCACGGCGATCTTTTTGTCCGTCAATGGGGCAAGTTGCTCATTGAGTTTTTGGAAGCAAACGTCAAGCTGGGTGGCGTTGATGGTCTGCACCGCCTTCAGCAAATGCGGCTCCACTTGGCGCGAACGCGCCGCATGTTCGAGCGCTTTGATATCTTTTGGAAAGCAAGATCCTCCATAGCCGAGGCCGGCCCGCAAAAAGTGTGGGCCGATGCGCGGGTCGAGGCCGATCCCGCGGGCGATGTCATTGACATCGACGGCAAACGCGTCACAGATGCGCGCCATTTCGTTAATAAAGGAAATTTTGGTCGCCAAAAACGCGTTGGCGGCGTATTTGATCAGTTCCGCGCCGGTCAGGCTCGTTGTGAGGTAAGGGGCGTTGATGCCGGCATACACCGCCTGCATGACGGCAAGCGATTGGTCATCATCCGGTTCGAGTCCGACGACGATTTTGTCTGGGTGAAACATATCGTAGACAGCCGACCCTTCCCGCAAAAACTCTGGGTTGGATACGATTCGGAACAACTGCGGTTTCACTCCTTTGCGGATAAGCTCGGCACGCATCCATTCATTCGTCCCCGGCGGGACAGTGCTTTTCGTGACGATCGTTTTGTACGATTTGATCGTCGTTGCCAAGCGGTCGAGCACCGCTTCAATATAGCGCAAATCGGTGCCGCCGTCGGGCCGCGGCGGGGTGCCGACACAAATGACAACGACGGCCGCCCGTTTGATATCATCCCAGCGGCCGCTGAACGTCAAATAATTATCATTTTTGGCAATCAATTCTTCGAGCCCTGGCTCATAAAACGGAACTTCCCCGTTATTGAGCAGGCGGATTTTCCGTTCATCATGATCAATGCAATGCACTTCATGCCCAAGTTCAGCAAGGACGGCAGCGGTGGTTAGTCCGACGTAGCCAGCGCCAATGATGCAGATGTTCATGCTAATAGGCCTCCTTCGTGAAATCTCCGGCTTTTATAGCGTATTAACGGACAAGTGTGGTTTGCTACATGGCAAGCGCCTAAAACGCTGGAAATGGCGCGGCCTATTTTCGTCGGACAACCTTTCTACTGTTTGGAAAGGAAAGGGGAAGAATTGAGCATCAAAAAAACCAGGTGACAGTTACCTGGTTTTTTTGATGAATTCATCATACAGCCGCTCCTGCACCTTGATTTGTTTCGTGATATCAAACCGCTGTTCAATCACTTTGCGCGCTTTTTTCGTGAAGGATGGAATTCGTTCCGGATGTTCCAGAAAAAAGCGAATGCCGTTCGCTAGCTCAAGATCGTCTCTTTCTGGTGCGAGATAGCCGGTGCGTTTGTGTTCGATCAATTCGGGGATGCCGGCGTGATTCGTTGAGACGACCGGCAGCCCGCTTGCCATCGCCTCTTTCAACACGTTGGGGATGCCTTCGATGTCTCCATCAGAAGCGGTCTCGCTCGCCAAGCAAAATAGATGGGCGCGTTCCATTTCGCGGGCGATTGAAGCGGCATCCATGGCACCCAGCAGGTCGACAAACGGATCGAGCTTCAGCTCGCTGACAAGCCGGCGGATGTTTTCTTCCTCTTTGCCGCTGCCGATGATGCGGAGGCGGCAGCGCGGATGAACTGCATGCACGCGCCAAAAGGCGCGCACGAGCGTTAAAAACCCTTTTTTCTCGACGAGCCGGCCGATCGAGAGAATGATGATGTCTCCGTTTGCAGGAATCGTCCGTTCCCGGTACGGAAATAAATCGAGCTCGATGCCGCCGTAGAGAACTTGAATTTTTTTCGGCGGAAAGCCTAGCGTGATCAGTTCATTGGCAAGGTAGCGGCAGACAGGAAGAAAGAGCGCCCCATGCTGTTTGAGCAAATTGTACCGTTTTTGATTGCGCCGCAAACTTTGATGCTTCGCCGATCCATCGCGGCCGCGGATGCTGACGACAAGCGGAATGCGATGGGCGATGCAAAGCGGAAGAATTTCGACGGCATGCTTTCCATGGTGAGCGTGAATGGCGACAATATTTTGTTCTTTGGCGAAGCGGCCGAAATCGTCGATGTCGTTGAGGCGGTAATAGTTGATGAGAGGAAACGGATGGATGCCGTCATCAGCGAATGACCCGATCATGATCGGGCGGTATTTTTTTAAATGAACCATTTGGTTGTAAATAAAACGTTGATTGATTTTCATTTTTTCATGAAGAAAGTGGGCGATCGTTTGTTTCATTTTTCTCTATCCCTCGCTTTTGAAAAAATCGGACAAGAATGCGAATTTTTTTGTTTCCTGTTCGGCGAGGCGGGTGAGCAAGTCCAAGGACGATGGGCTGTGCAACGCTTGCTTTTGTTTTTCACGGCCGACCGCTTCGCTGTAAAATACGTGAGGAAACATAGCATCAGCGACATAGACGCTCTTGTACGGAGCGTACAGCGGGCAAATGGAGAAATAAAGGTCAAATAGCAGCTTCGTTCGCTTTACCGCATCGTTTTTCGGGTTTTTCATCAATGAAACAAGCAGAAAGCGAAAATCATCAAGCGGGAGGCCATAGTAGGCGCGGTCAAAGTCAATCATCATGACTTCGTGGTTTTCCGCCAATAAAAGGTTGTTGCTGTTGTAATCCCCGTGGCAAATGGCCTTTCGTTCTTTCGCTGTGCGGCAAAAATCAGCTAGATTGCTTTTTTCAAGCCATGCATAACTTTGATTAGCGATCCGGGCCATCTGTTCCATTATATGAGAAAGAGTGTCACCATGATCGATGGCCTTTGCCTGCTCCTCTAACTGTGCTGCTTTTTGCCGATGTGCGCTCAGCACGTCTTTTGGCTCCGGAAACGATGAAGGGCAGGGGCCGATCCAATCGGCAAACAGACTGTGAGCATGAAAGCGGGCGAGCCCTTCGATCCGTTGTTGGAAAGAGGGCTTCGTTCCGCTTGGGACGATGTAGTCCATCAAATAGTAGTAATGGCCTTTTCGGTGGATGTAATATTGGTCTGTTTTCGTTTGGAAGATTTTTGGGACATGAAATCCTTCTTGGTACAGCTTTGAATGAAGCAAAATCGGAAAATTCGTTTTGTCTTCGCTCAGCCGTTTCAGCACGTACCGTTCCCTCGTTTTTTTGTTTCGCACAAGCCATACTTTGTCGTTTTTCAGTTCCTTCATGATATCGACTTCAGTTCCAGTCAGGTCGTAACTGCTTAAAATGTCAAACAACAAGCGAGATCGTTTCGAAGCCAAGATCAGTTCCTCCTAGCATCTATTGTCGATTAGTAAAAGTGTATGTAATACGAGAAGCGAATGTATAGACAAGCGCACTAGTCAATGAGAAAACGGCGCCGCCAAAAAAATAAGCGCCGACCGCGCTGGTTGGCGTCAGCCGGCTGTGCCTTCTTTTCTAGCTATTCTTCCTCTTCATCTGTGTCGGCGGATGGAGCTGGCCTCATGGAGGCAGGGAGATCGATTGAGGTGATCGTGGCAGCATCGATCGTAAGCGAGCGCCCCCCCTCTTTATAAAAGCGGTCAACCAATAGCGAGACGCTGTTCGTCCGCGGCTCGAAGCCGAGAAAAAGCGCATTGTAATGCGTCTCGTTGGTGGTGTGCACGTTAACCTCAGTGTTGAGTGGAAGCGCGGCCAGCTGTTCGTAAAGAGCACGGGGAAGGCGGGGGCGGGTTGGGCGTCGGTTGAAAAAGACATGGTACATCGCGTCGCCTCCTTTCTAGTCTCTTGTGTTAAAAACCTATACTCCATCATATGATTGGCGTAGGAGAGCGTTTGGGTAAACGTCTGTACCAAAGAGAATTCGCTAGCTGCCAAATGGGAACGACAGAAGGCAATCGGTTTTTTGCGGTCATAATCATGGAAAGGGGAGGGGAGCATGGACGATCCGTTTTCATTTGTCCTTCTTTGTTTAGCCAGCTTTCGCCTGACACGGCTCATCGTATATGACGCGATCACCGCCTGGATTCGCCGTCCCTTTCACGAATGGACGGAGCAGGAGCTTCCGGACGGAAGCAAACAAGTGTTTCTTTCTTTCAAGGGAGGCGGGCTGCGTCGCTGGTTTGGCGAACTGCTGAGCTGCTACTGGTGCACGGGGATCTGGTGTGCGGCGTTTTGTTATATTGGCCTAATGCTTTGGCCGAATGTTTTTGAGCCGCTCATTATGCTTCTAGCGATTGCCGGCGGGGCGGCGATCATGGAGACGATCGTTAGTAAATGGTTGTCGTAAGGAGAAAGGCGGCTATTGAGGTCATGACACAGCCAATGAGGGATGCCGGCGGGCGTCGTTTTGGTCAAAAAATGGACAGCGAATCGCTGATGCTGGTTGGGCAACGTTCGCTGAAGGAATGGCCGGCGGTGTGGATGGAAGTCGTCGTCAGCCGGTGATGCAAAAACAGCCGCGCAGCTTGTCGGGATGACGTTGATGGAAGGAAACGTCCAACTGCTATTGTTTGAAATAGGAAATAGCGGAGCCGGCTCAAAACGGCCGGCCCAAACAGCAGGTGCGCCGCTGGTCGGCATGAAGGCGGAAAACGAGCGGGTCACCATTGAATGGCAATATGGTTGGCGGCAGGAACGCCCTTTGGCAGTTCTGCGCAATACACGAATCCATCAACCGTCAATGAGCGGGCATTGCTGGACGGGGGAACAGTGATTTCGAACTGGGAAAAGCGCCGCTCCTCGCTTGGTTCAAGCGGGGCGTCATAAAGCGGGGCAAGCCAGTATTCCCCGCTTTGCCGCACTTTTTCCCGCCAGTTTTCGTGGGTGAACGTCCAGCTTTCCGCGCTATTGGAGATCAGCGTTTCCTGCTCGGCCCGTCCGCTGTTTGGCAAAACAATTTTCCCGCTGAGCACCGCCGTTTTTGGAGGCGAAAGGCGGAGACAGACAATCAAATGGTGAAGCGGCGCTGTTCCGTGATTGCGAATGATGAAATCGCCGATGATGGTCAGCTCCTCCTCATCAAGATGCGTCGGAACGACGACAGAATAGTGAAACAACGCTGACACGGCAGCAGCTCGTTCAAACGCTGGTGTCTGTGTCTCTTTTGAGGTGTTATATCGCGTTTCTTCCAGTGCAATTTCACACAACAGAAGCTGGCGTTCCAAGGCGGCGATTTTTTTCTTGTACGTTTCAACGTTGGTTGTTTCTGCTTCACGCAGCTTCTCTTTCAAATAGGCGCTGCGCATTTTTTCCTTGGCCAACTCGGCCTCCAGTTGCTGCACTTGTTGCCGGCATGAGGCTGCTTCTGACCGGTAGTGGATGATTTGCTGCTGCAGACGGAGATGTTGGTCGTTTTTGTTTTTCATACGGTTTCCACCCCTTCCATTCTCATCTTATGTATCCATTGCGGGTGCATGCCATATAAAAAAGGCTGTTGTTGGAACAACAGCCTGAACGGTGCAGGACGCTACATGGCCGGGAATACGTCCGGGCATTGCGGCGGGAATTTGGTTGTCGGGCAAAGCACGGCTTCGGCCAATTCTTCGCGCGGTTGGCAGAAACGAGCTTCGACTTCGATTTTGACATCAGCTTCCACTTGGACTTCAAGGCATAAGGTGATGGAAACATCAAGTTGTGCAAAGTTGTCTGTGCAGACTAGGCTCGTGTCGCATTCGAAGAACGAAATATGGCAGTTGAGCTGCGTGCCTTCTGGGGCGCACAAGATGAACGTTTGTGCTGTAGCGAACGGAATTGGTTTCGATTGGCAAATGACCGTGCCGGCTGGGCTGACAATTTGCACGACGACATGCCCTTTGATGAGCGCTTTGACTTTTTGCAGCGTCACCGTTTCCCCAGAAGGAAGGGTGACGTTTACGGACTGCCGGCCGTTTGGCTGCGTAATTTCCTGGCAAATCAATGCGTCCTGGTCAACGACCGAGTCGATCGGGTTTCCGTCGGCGTCTGTCAGGAAGCAGCGGATCGTCAAGTGTTGCGGGTTTGTATGTTGCGCTCCCAAAAAATCGCAAATCGTTCCTTCCCGCTGGCAGTGGTCCATCGGGAAAATCGCTTCCAAATCCTCGCCGCTGAAGCTTCGCAATGGCACATCGACTTGGCGCGTCACCCAGTCGTAAATTTTGCGCGTTCTGATGCATACTCTTTCTGTATCGCGACGGTGATGATGACCCATTTTCTTCGTTCCTCCTATCGTTCAGTTGTTCCCCAACGCCTGGTGGTTTGGGACTACTGTATACTATGGAACGGCTTAGGTAAATGTGTTGGGACAGATGCGGATTTTTTGCTGGTGGGTGCAGACAACGATGAATCAAAGGAGGAGATGTCGAATGATGAAAGACAAACATGGGGCGATGAATGAAGAGAGAAGGGGGACAGGTGAACAGCGGCTTGCTGAGCGAATGGCTGAACTGGAGCGCCGGCTGAAAGAGGTGGAAGCCGAAAACATTGTGTTAAAGGAACTGGCTTACCAAAGCGCCAAGCGCTACGAGCAGCTCAAACAGCTGGCGAAGGAAAATGACGAGCTTCGCCGCCAGCTGCTGCAATCGCCATGGAGCGAAAAAACGGGCAAGGCAGATGAGGACGAACGGCCGGACAGCTGGTTTTTCCGCACACTGAGGCAAGAAAATGCCATCATGCCACACCCGGAGCGAAACGAAAAATGAGAGGCACCCTTGGCTCGCCAAGCCATACAATAGCAGTAGCCGCTCGCTTTTTCTCTCGCCGTTAGACATTGTTTGTTTTTATGCCGTTTCGATTAGAGACGAATCGTACGGAAATGGACTTGAACATAAATTGGTTGATCGGCGAGGGCTACACTTTTTCGGGATGGAGGGATGAGGAATGAAGAAGCCTACTCCGTCGAAACCGGTGACAAGGGTGCTTTCTTCGACAACGCAGCCTGTGCGGCGTCCGAGCGGATGCGGATGCGGTCGGCCAGCCGTCATCAAGAAGAAATAACGGAAATCTGTGAGAGATGCCTATACTTCGCTTCGCCTCCTTGCATAGTCTAACAGTGCAACTAGGCGAAAGGAAGGAGGGAAGGGCATGTCGGATCGGAAAAAAGCGAAAGTGATTCATGTCGATAAATTGATCATTCATGCCGATGACATCGTCATTATGCCGCGCGGCCGCATCCGCGATCCATGGTTGTTCCCGCACCGCGATGATACGGAAATGGAAGCCGTTGAAGATGTGCGGGACCGGGATAAGGAAGAACATGGTGAAGGAGGCCATGATCGAAACGAAGGAGAACGGAGACCGTTCTCGTGGATCTAGCCATAAAGCAAATGGGGGACGCAAACGGTGGAGCGTTTTAAAAATTACGGGCTTTGGCTCGGGATCGGATCGTTTGTTGTACTGGCGCTGGAGACGTTTGGCGTCGACATCGACCTTGGCAAGTATGAACAGTTGTATCATGCGTTGTTAAGCATTTTGGTGATGGCCGGTATTTTAAACAACCCGTCGCTCGGCCGCGGTTATTCCGACAAAGTTGATGACAAGTCGTAAACCGTATGGGCGCCTGCAGAAGGCGCCCTTTTCGTGCCCGGAAAGGCTGGAAAGGCGGCAGAACGTTTTGCAGAAAATGACAATTATAATTTGGCGGCGAAAAACCATTCTAAACATTGTCACCACCCATCTTACACCATATAAGGAGGACATGAATCATGACGGTTGCAACACAAGTGAAACAAACATTGGCGGGGTTAAAATCGGCTCAAGCGAGCTTCGAAACGTTTGCTTTGCAAACCGAAAACCAAGCCGCGAAACAGCTTTACCAACAAGCTGCCCAACAAACGCAGGCGGTCATTGATTTGGTGAACTCGCGCATGCAAGAAATTCAAAACGAAGAGCCACAATATAAACAACAATAACCTTCGCAGAAGCGAATGGGATGGTTTAGGCGGAAAGGTTGGCACAGCACGCCAACCTTTCCCGACTTGGCGGAAATACATAAAAACGAATGGGTTGATGAAGATGAAAAAATGGTGGTTGGCGGCCGTCGTTGCGATGATCGCGGTCGGCGGCTGCGCCAAAGAAGAAACGGAACAAAAGCAATCGCTGCAAGGGGCAAACCTGCTGAGAACCCAAACGTCCGGGACGGCGAAACATGCGGAGCTGAACCAAGGTCCGGCCGAGCGGGCGGCCAGCTATTTGCGCGGGCGCGACGATGTTCGGGACGTGGTGGCGGTCAACAGCGGGGATCGGTTGCTCATTGCTTATCAAATTCCCCATATGAAGCGGTGGAGTCGAAAACAAATTGAGAAAGACATTGACCAAAAACTGCGCGACCTGTTTCCTGGCTATGACGTTGTTTCCTCGAGCGATTTGAAAATTTTTTGGAAGACGAAGGAATTAAAAGCTAACATGGACAATCGACGCTGGGATGAACGAAAAGTCAATCGGGAAATCAGGCGCATTGAAAAGCTAAGCAAAGAGCAAACATAAGAGGTGTCATTATGGCGAATGAAAAACGGAAAAAGCTGACCCCGGTTCAGCAGGAATATCATTTATTCGAAAAAGAGCGGGAAACGAAGCGCCCTATCGTTCGCAACTGTGTTTGCGCGTTTCTCGTTGGCGGAATCATTTGCGTGATTGGACAGGCGATCTCTTATTTTTACATGTATTTTTTTGACTTTACCGAGCAAACGGCAGGCAATCCGACGGTGGCGACGATGGTCTTTTTGTCGATGATTTTAACTGGGCTTGGCGTTTATGACCGGATCGCCCAATTCGCTGGGGCGGGAAGCGCCGTGCCGGTGACAGGGTTTGGCAACGCCGTCATCTCGGCGGCGATTGAGCACCGGACGGAAGGATTTGTGTTAGGCGTCGGCTCGAACATGTTCAAGCTCGCCGGATCGGTCATCTTGTTCGGTACGTTTGCCGCCTTTGTTATCGCCCTTGTCAAAACGATTGCGACCCAGTGGGGGGGATTGTAATGCTGAAAGGGCACCGCACATGGGTGTTTGCGAACAAGCCGGCAATCATCGCAACAGCGGCGGTCGGCGGGCCGTTTGAGGCGAACGGCCGCCTCGCGGAAGACTTTGATCTTCTTCACGAAGATTTATGGCTCGGAGAGGAGTCGTACGAGAAGGCGCACCGCGTGCTCATGGAGGAAGCAGCGTTTCAGGCGATGGAAAAAGCCGGCCTAGAGAAAGAAAAAGTGCAATTTCTCATCGCCGGCGACTTGATCAACCAAATGACCCCGACAAGCTTTGCTGCCCGAACGCTCGGCATGCCGTATCTCGGTGTTTTTGGCGCCTGTTCCACTTCGATGGAAGGGCTGGCNTTTTCGGCGGAATTTTCCGGCCTAGAGAAAGAAAAAGTGCAATTTCTCATCGCCGGCGACTTGATCAACCAAATGACCCCGACAAGCTTTGCTGCCCGAACGCTCGGCATGCCGTATCTCGGTGTTTTTGGCGCCTGTTCCACTTCGATGGAAGGGCTGGCGCTAAGCGCTTTTATTACCAACTACGGCGGGGCAGATTATATATTAACCGGAGCCTCAAGCCACAACGCTGCCGTCGAAAAACAGTTTCGTTACCCGACGGAATACGGCGGGCAAAAGCCGCCGACGGCGCAGTGGACAGTAACGGGAGCTGGCGTGGCGATCGTCAGCCCGAAAGGGGACGGGCCGCGCGTGACCGCGGCGACGATCGGCCGCGTTGTGGATATGGGGCTTGCCGACCCGTTCAACATGGGTGGAGCGATGGCGCCGGCGGCGGTCGATACGATTGAGGCGCATTTGCGCGACATGCAAATCGATGCATCGTATTACGATTTGATCGTCACCGGCGATCTAGGGCGAATCGGACGCCAAGTCTCCCTTGACTTGCTGCGTCAGCACGGCATTGACATCGATGAAGAGCGCTACCAAGATTGCGGACTGCTCATTTACCGCGATGGGCAGCCGGTTTTGTCCGGCGCAAGTGGGGCGGCTTGTTCCGCCGTTGTCGTTTACGGGCATCTCATCAAACGGATGCGGCGCGGCGAGCTGAAGCGCATTTTGGCAGTCGCGACAGGAGCGCTATTGTCGCCGCTATCGTTCCAGCAAAACGAGACGATTCCATGCATCGCCCACGCGGTGGCGATCGAGTATGGAGGTGAGGCGTAGCGTGTTGGCTATGTTTTTTTGGGCGTTTGTCGTCGGCGGGCTGATTTGCGTGATCGGGCAAATTTTGATGGATGTGTTTAAACTGACACCTGCGCATACGTTGACGATTCTCGTCGTCGTCGGGGCGATTTTGGATGGATTCGGTTTGTATGAGCCACTCATTGATTTTGCCGGCGCCGGGGCGACGATTCCGATTACGAGCTTTGGAAACGCGCTCGTTCACGGCGCGATGCAAGAGGCGGAAAAACACGGCATTATCGGCGTATTGACCGGCATGTTTGAAGTGACGAGCGCCGGCATCTCCGCGGCGATCGTCTTTGGGTTTATCGGGGCGCTCTTGTTCCGCCCGAAAGGATAGGAGGGATCTTCCATGACCGTTGCTTCGCAGGTGAAACAAACGTTGGCGAGCTTAAAAGGCATTCACGCTGGGCTGCAACAGCTGGCGCTCACTTCCCAGGATGAAACGGCGCAACGGACGTTTCATGAAGCGATGCTTGCGACAGAGGAGATCATCGCGGACATCAAAGACCGGATCGGCCGGCTCGAGTTCGAAGAGCCGCAATACCACGGAAAGTAAGGAGCATGATCGATGCCTATATGGTTAGAAACCGCCATTCGTTCGATTTGCATTTTAATCGGGTTGTTTGTTATCACCCGCATTCTCGGCAAAAAGCAATTATCAAAATTGTCGTTTTTTGAATACATCGTCGGCATTACCGTCGGCGATATCGCTGGAACGATGTCGGTCGATTTAGGAATTTCGTTGCAAGAAGGCATCACCAGCATTTTGATTTGGTCGCTGTTTCCAGTGGCTGTCGCTCGTCTCTCGCTGCGCAACAAGAAATTTCGCGATTTTGTCGAGGGCAATTCCACGGTTTTTATTAAAAACGGCAAAATTTTAGAGGAAAACTTGAAACGGGAGAAATATACGGTTGACGAGCTGCTCGAACAGCTGCGCAAAAAAGATGTGTTCCGCGTCGCCGACGTCGAGTTTGCGGTGCTTGAGCCAAACGGCGACTTGAACGTGTTGCTGAAGCGGGAAAAGCAGCCGCTCACCGTCGGAGATGTGTTCCCAAACCCACCGCGGGAAAAAGAGCCGCAAACGGTCATTATGGACGGCATGATTTTGGATGAGCCACTCGCTACGATGGGGCTTGGCCGCGGCTGGCTGAAGGAACAGCTTGACAAACAAGGAGTGGCGATTGAAAATGTGTTTCTCGCCCAAGTCGATTCATACGGACAGCTGACGATCGATTTGTACGATGATAAGATCCAAATTGCCGAGCCGCAGGAGAAAAAGCTGCTCTTGGCCGCGATGAAAAAAGTGCAGGCTGATCTGGAGCTGTATGCGTTGCAGACGAATTCCGAAGAGGCGAAGGCGCTGTATGAACGAAACGCCGCAAAAATGGCAGAGCTTGTGCAAAAAGTCGAACCGCTCTTGCGAAACTGATGACACAGGAGGAAAAGACGATGGAAGACAAACGGATAAAAACGACGGATGAGGAAATTCAAGTCCAATTGAAACCAAACGACCGCTCCGAGCGGACGCGGACGACCGATGAGGAAATTTCGATTGAATTGATGTTTGACAGCCCGCAGCTGACGCGCCAGCCGAAAGACTACGACGAAATTGAATATTGACGGCTTCCGTTTCCACAATCGGCGATCCATAAGGAGCTGTCTGTTCATTCGCATGGCTGTCCGAGAAGGAAAGCTTCCTTCTCGGACAGCCTCTTTTTGTTGCCCTTCTTCTCTGGCGAGGCAAGGATGCCGCCCCGTCTTACTCCGGCAGGGACTGCAAAAAGGCGCGCACCTCTTCCGGCGTTTTGGCGTCAGCGCTGTGCAGATGAGCAATTTTTTTTCCGTTGCGGAAGACAAGCAGGCTCGGGATGCCAAGTACCTGGTATTTCTCGCCAAGTTCCGGAAACTGGTCACGGTCGATTTCAAACCAATCATATTGTCTATAGTCGCGAACGATGTCATCGATGAACATATTGAGGCGCACGCAGTCCGGACACCAAGTTGTGTAAAACTTGATGATCGTTGGTTTATCACCGGAAATGACCGCCTCGAATTGCTCCACTGTTTCAATGCGTTTCACATTCGTTTCCTCCCTTTCATGTTGACGTTCATCTTTACTTTATCATATGGCGAGGCAAAAAAAGAACGGGGATGCCTTCACCTCGGGCAGTCGTTTTTGCATACAACAGTAAGAAAGGGGGGGAAAGTGTGAGCAAAGAACTGGAAAAGGCGCTCGAAGGTTGGGTTGCGTCACGCAAAGAAGGGCATGAAACGTTCATCCGCCTGTTTGAACAATGGGGAAAGGACTTTAACAAACAGTTGCAAGAAATCGAAAAATTGAACAATGGATTTTTAAAAAGTGTGCAAGGCAACTTAGACTACATCGAGCAATGGTTTGCGAAAAAGGAGCGGGAATTTGCCGAGCTGTTCCGCCGATTTGGATGACAAAATGGCCTTTGCGCCCATACGCCCCGCTAAGCCGGTGAATACGATACAGTAAACGGAGAAGGAGGTGCACATTATGATGGGCTTCTGCGGTTATGGTTATCCTTACGGCTACGGCTATGGCGGTGGCTATGGCGGTGGCTTTGTGCTGATTGTCGTGTTGTTCATTTTGTTGATTATTGTCGGCGCGGCATTTGTCGCCTAACGGAAAAAGCGAAAGGGGTACGGGCCGTTTCGGCGCCACGGAGCGGCTCGTATTTTTCTTTCCCTAATTTGATGCACGCCGAGGCGGGAGCATCATACGATATAGCAGGGAGAAGGAGGCGGAACGATGGATCAGCAATTTTTTAAAAACATCGAAAAGAAAACAGGTGTCAATATGAAAGACGTTTTTGAGCTCGCCAACTCGCTGCAAAACGCCAATTTCAGCGATGAAAAAACGGTGCGCCAAGTGGTGAAGCGGGTGGCGCAAATTGCCAACCGGAAAGTGCCAAAAGAACTTGAGGATCAAATCGTCAAGGCGATCGTCCATAACGGCAAGCAAATTGATTTCAATACGATCGCCAATATGCTGAACAACAAAAAGTAAGCAAAAGGGAGCTTGCGTGCGCACAGCTCCCTTTTGCTCTGCTTGGCTCAGGAGAGCGAAACGATGTTCGATGATCCCAAGCCTTGGATCAGTGTAGACGAGGCTGTTCTATGGCCATCATTCGAGCGATTTCACCATCGTGACATGTGGGATGCCGGCGTCCATAAAGACGCCGGAGACGGTCGTATAGCCGAGCTTTTGGTAAAACGGTTCTGCGTGCGTCTGGGCGTTCAGTTTCGCCGTTTTCGCCCCTTTTGTTTTCGCCAGCTGTTCGATCGCTTCCATCACCATCCGTCCGGCGCCGCGGCCGCGGTAGGACGGCAGGACGCAAATGCGCTCGATTTTGCCGACGCCTTCGTCAATGAAACGGAGTCGCCCAGCACCCACCGGTGTTTGGCCATCATACAGGACGAGGTGGAACGAGTCGTCCTCGAATGCGTCGATTTCCTCGTCTTCCGGCACGTTTTGCTCCTCAATGAATACGAGCCGGCGGACGCGCAAGGCGTCTTCGTACAAAGCGCGATCTTGCGTTGTGCCAATCGCAATGTTCATCTCAGACCGTTTCCTTTCCTCCGACGATAAACGTTTCATAGACGGTCCACGAGCCGTTTTCCAGCTGATAGAGAAGATGGAAGCGGTCGACGGTCTCCTCGAAGTGCACATCTTGCAGCTTCAGCTGGCTGTAGACGTCCGCATATTCTGCGCCCGGCAAATCGCGGCCGATCGTAATGTGAGGCACGAACACAAACTCCGGCTTTCCGGCGAACAAGCCGCTGTGCAGTTGTTCATGAAGGCGCTCGAGCACGTCGTTTGGTTCCACCTTCAAATAAATGATGTTGCTTGTCGGGTAAAACGAGCTGAATTTCGTCACTTTGATCGGAATGGGAGGTGTTTCCGCCGCAATGCGGCGCAACTCTTTCGCCATTTTTTTTATTTGCTCCTCATCCGCTTCAAATGGGTATTTCAGCGTAATATGCGGCGGGATGAGGGCGTAATGGCTGTCGTACCGTTTCCGGTACGAGTTGGCGAAGTCCTGAATCCGTTTTGGCGGAAAGATCACAATGCCGTACTTCATTTTGTTTTCCCTCCTTGAACCAGTTCTTTTTCCATGCACAGGAAACGCACGGAATGGATGCGGCGGCTTCGACATCTTTGAAGTTGCTCCGTTTTGTCCTATAATGATAAAACAGCGGCTACGGCCCGGGGTACATCCGGCTGCCAATACGTCCACGCATGGCCGCCTTCGAACTCATGGTACGTATAAGCAAACCGTTTTTCCATAAACAAGTCCCGCGCCATTCGATTCGGGGTGATAAAATCGCGCACATGGCCATCCGTCGTTTTCACCGCTGTTTCCTCTGTGCCAACAGAATGGTAAAGCGAAAGGAGCGATGGATCGCGGAATGAGCGGATGCGCGCCAATACCGAGTCATCGATATAGGGGGACTGCATGGCGATTTTCCCAAATGTATGCGGATACAACAACCCGGCTAGAAGCGACACCGTTCCGCCGAGCGAATCGCCGATCAGCGCCCGGCCTTTGCCCATTTGGTATGTCGGCAGTTCGCGGTCCAAAAACGGGACGAGCTCATGGGCTAAAAAACGAAGGTATGCTTCGTGCTTTCGTCCTTCCGGGTGGTATTTCTCGTAGCGGTCGTTGACGTTCCGATACGGGATGCCGACGACGATCGTCCGGTCGATTGTTCCTTCTGCCATCAGCGTTTCGATGACGGTTTTCATTTTTCCATACATAAAATAATCTTTGCCGTCTTGCGCGATTAATAAAGAATATTTGTAAAGCGGCGAAAAATTGCTTGGCAAGTAGATGAGCAGTTCGATTTCTTCTTGCAGCTCTCTGCTGTACAACTTGCAGTCGCGCATCGTTCCTGTTGCTGTCGCCATGACCATCCTCCATGAAAGCGTAAGTTCATCTGTTATTGTAACATATTTGCGCCCAAAGATGTTAATGAAGGGCTCGAATTTTTCGCGAATTTGCCGAATCGCACCGCTGACAAAAAAATGGCTTGCAAAAACGTGGGGAATGCGTTACATTTTTATTAAATTTAAAAAAATTGAATACGCGTCCCATTCTTATCAAGAGAAGCGGAGGGAACTGGCCCAATGAAGCTTCAGCAACCAGCCGCCCGACGGCCAGGTGCTAAATCCAGCGAATTGAGCATTCAATTCGGCAGATAAGAAGAAGCATGACCCCATGTGTATGGAAAAGTCTTCTTCTTAGAAGACTTTTTTTATTTATTCAAGCGGCCGCTTCCATCAACCGCGAGGCGGTTTCGGACGAAGGCGCTTGGCCTCTGCCCAACGGACAGTGGTGCTTCGTTGGGCATTAAGTGGTCGGCCGTTGATCCATGATGGAATTTTCAGCAGAAGGAGAGAGATGAGATGGAGAAACTGGAGACGTTGTTAGCGCAAATTGGCAACCGGAGCGAAACGGTGACGGGGACGGTCAACCCGCCGGTTTATTTTTCCACCGCCTACCGCCATGCCGGCATCGGAGAGTCGACTGGGTTTGACTACATCCGCACCGGCAACCCCACGCGCAAAATCGTCGAAGAAGCGATCGCGAGACTGGAAGGCGGCGACCAAGGCTATGCGTTCAGCTCCGGCATGGCCGCCATTCAGACGGTGCTCGCCTTGTTTGAGAGCGGAGATGAGTTTCTCGTATCGGCCGACCTTTACGGCGGCACGTACCGCCTGTTTGAGCGCGGCTGGCGCAAGTATGGTCTTGGATTCCATTACGTCGATTTTGCTGATCTCGCTGCGGTGGAAGCGTGTATCACCGAAAAAACGAAAGCGATTTTCCTGGAAACACCGACGAACCCGCTTATGCATGAGACCGATATCCGCGCCGTCTCCGAATTCGCCAAGCGGCATGGGCTTTTGTTGATCGTTGACAACACGTTTTATACACCGGTGCTTCAACGCCCGATCGAACAAGGCGCCGATATTGTCATCCACAGCGCCACGAAATATTTAGGCGGCCATAACGACGTGTTGGCTGGCCTTGTCGTCGCCAAGGGCGAGGAGCTCTGTCAACGCCTGGCCGAGTATCAGAACGCCATCGGCGCGGTTTTGTCGCCGTTTGATTCGTGGCTGTTGATTCGCGGGATGAAAACGCTGGCGCTAAGGATGCGCCAGCATGAAGAAAACGCCAAGCGCATCAGCGCCTTTTTGCGCGAACATGAAGATGTTACAGACGTCTTATATCCAGGAAGAGGCGGGATGCTGTCGTTCCGGATTGCCGATGAAAAGTGGGTGAACGGGTTTTTAAAAAGCTTGCGCCTCATTACGTTCGCGGAAAGCCTGGGCGGAGTCGAAAGCTTTATTACGTACCCAGCGACGCAGACGCATGCGGACATTCCTGAGGAAATCCGCATCCAAAACGGTATTTGCAACCGGCTGCTCCGTTTCTCGGTCGGCATTGAGCACGCTGACGATTTGATCGCCGATTTGGCGCAGGCATTGAAAAACATGAAAGAGGTGTAAGCGATGGAACAGGAATGGGCGTTTTCGACGAAACTGCTCCATAACGAATGGAAAGTCGACCGCGAAACGGGGGCGGTGAGCGTGCCGATCCAGCACGCCTCCACGTTCCATCAGTTCGATTTCGATTCATTCGGCAAATACGACTACAGCCGCTCCAGCAACCCGACGCGCGAGGCGCTTGAGGAAACGATCGCGGCGTTAGAAGGCGGAACGCGCGGGTTTGCGTTCGCCTCTGGCATGGCGGCTATTTCAACGGCGTTTTTGCTTCTCTCAAAAGGCGACCACGTGCTCGTGACCGAAGACGTCTACGGCGGCACGTACCGGATGATTACGGAGGTGCTCGGCCGCTTTGGCATTGAATATACGTTTGTCGATATGACCGATTTAAACGCAGTGGCGGAAAACATCCGGCCGAACACGAAAGTCATTTATATGGAAACGCCGTCCAATCCATTGTTAAAAGTGACCGATATTCAAGGCGTCGTCAAGTTGGCGAAGGCGCATGGCTGTTTGACATTCTTGGATAATACGTTCATGACGCCGGCGTTGCAGCGGCCGCTTGATCTTGGAGTCGATGTCGTCCTTCACAGCGCCACGAAATTTTTAGCCGGCCATAGCGACGTCGTCGCCGGGCTGGCGGTCGTGAAAGACGAGGAATTGGGAAAAGAATTGTACAAACTGCAAAACGCGTTTGGCGCCGTCCTTGGCGTCCAAGATGCGTGGCTTGTGCTGCGGGGATTAAAAACGCTCCACGTTCGGCTGAAGCAGTCGTCTGAATCAGCGGCCGCCATCGCCAAGTATTTGGCTTGTCATCCAAAGGTCGAAAAAGTGTATTATCCGGGGCTGGAGAACCACCCAGGCCATGACATCCAGCGCCATCAGGCGGCCGGGTTTGGCGCTGTGCTGTCGTTCCGTTTAGCCGATGAAGAAGCGGCTCGGACGTTCGTCCGAAACGTCCGCTTGCCGGTGTTTGCTGTCAGCCTTGGGGCGGTCGAGTCAATTTTATCGCACCCAGCGAAAATGTCGCATGCGGCGATGCCAAAAGAAGAGAGGCTCCGGCGCGGCATTACCGACGGCTTGTTGCGGCTGAGCGTCGGGCTTGAGGATGTCAACGATTTGATCGCCGATTTTGAGCAGGCGTTGTCGTTTGTCAATGAGCATCCATCGGTCGTTCCGACGCGGTAACGACAAAGGTATGCATCGTTTCGGCGGATGCATACCTTTGTTTTTTTCGTTACACTTCCCGAACAAAGTTGACGGCTGTCAGCGGAATGAGCACCGTGCGCGTTTCCCGCTCGTATCCGCCCGCTTCCGCCCTAAGCTCGATCGTTCCGTCCTCGACATCGGTGAGTCGTCCCTCTATTAAGTTGTTGTCCGTCGCGACTTGGATCGTTTCCCCGATGAGGCGGCGGAGCTGCTCTTCGAATGTGGTCGCAAAGTCCATTGTCTCCTCCCTCCTTTCAGTCTAAAAGGCCGGTGATTTAAGGAGAAATACTGCTCTCCAACAGTGTTTCTCAAATTGAAAAACCTTGCAACACCATCACTTCATTCCTTGTGATTTCTCATAAATCGAGCGAATCCATTGTTTTTCATCAGCCTTCTAAACGGGTGATGGCTTGAATGCTGGCAAACGGAATGTAAACGAAACGCCCGAGCGCATCCTCAAGCACGGCATAATCGTTTCGGACGGCGATGACTGTGCCGCTCACCGGGCCGAAATTGACCGTAATTTCTACTCTCTCCCCAATCAAGTCCTCGAGCTCGTCGCCAATATCTTCCGCGGGTGGCGCCCCTGTGCGCAACTCGGTCAAAATGGCTTGCAACAGTTCGCGCTCGTCCTCCAAAATGTCCCGCTGTTCTTGCTCCTCATCAAGAATGCGGCGCAAAATTCGTTCGGCATCTTCCCCGTGATCGGCGATGGCTTCTAATAGAGAGACAATTTGTTCGACGGCCGAATCATCCAAATCTAGTTTTTCAAGCCATTTGCGGATCTTTTTCAGCTCTTTCACTGCTTCGCGCAAATGTTTATGTCCCAACGCCTCTTCCTCCTTCCTTTTCTTCCATTCGTTAACTACGTTATGCACCGCTCTTTCATTCGACACGGGTGCGTATCCGAGGAAGAAAGAACGATTTTTTTAGCCACGGGCATGGGGAAAACGGTTGAACTTTGTCGGGGGAATGACAGGTAAATGATAGGACAATTCTACTGTTTTCCTAAAAAATCAACGATTGCCTCTCACCGTTAAGAGAAAAAATGGATATATAGTGGATGAGGTGATTGATGATGGTGCCAGAGCGAAAAAAAGACTTCATCAGCGTCGTCATTCCGTGTTATAACGCATCCCGTTATATTGAGGACTGCCTAAATGGGCTGTTCAATCAAACATATCGCCAGTTTGAAGCGATTATTGTCGATGACGGATCGGACGATGGGAGCGAAGAAGTCGTGAAGCGGTGGATGAACGACCATTCCCCGTTCTTCCCGGTCGTCTATATCAAACTCCCGCGCAACGTCGGTTTTGCCGGGGCGCTCAATGTCGGCTACTTTTTAAGCAAAGGTGAGTACATCGCTGTCCATGACGCCGACGATATTTCCCATCCGGAGCGGTTCGAAAAACAATGGAAATTTTTGAACGAGCACCCGCACATCGCTTTAATCGGCACGAATTACGCCGCCTTTCCCGACGGACACTTCGACCGAAAGACGCCCGCCAACTGGCTCGCTTACGGGCGCGACATCCGCCGCGTCTATGCGGAAGGGAAACATTGCATTTGCCACGGCACGATCATGTTCCGCGGCGCCGTGTTTGACCAACTCGGCGGGCCGACAAGGCGGATTCGCGGCGCCGAAGATTATGAGTTTATTGTCAAATGTTTAAACGCCAAGCTGGAAGTGGAAAATTTGCCTGACATTTTGTACTACTACCGCAGCCATCCGCAACAGCGCTCGCGCCAGTTTTATAAGAAAGGAGGGAGCTGATCATGCGCGTATTCATGGTGCTAGATGGCCTTGACTTTGGAGGAACGGAAACGCACGCCTTCAGCCTAGCGAAAGAAATGGCCGCCCGCGGCGTTCATGTGGCCGTCGCCGCCCGCGGCGGGTCACTGGCCGATCGTTTTAGGGAAGCCGGCTGTTCAATTTATTTCATCGATTTTCCAACAGCGATCGAGATAGACGAACAACGGAAAGAACAGCTCATTCAGCAGCTTGAGGCGGTGATGAAGAAGGAAAACATCTCGATCGTTCATGCCCACCAGACGCCATCCGGCATCCTCGCTGCCACCGCTGCGCGCCGCCGCGGCATCCCGGTCGTCTTTACCGCCCATGGCACGTACTATCCGCCAGCCGAGCTTGAAGAGATGCTCCGTCTTGCTTCTGCTGCGATTGCTGTCAGTCCGCCCGTCGAGCGGCATATTGTCCCGCTCATTTCCAAACGGGTTCTCATCCCGAACGGCATTGACACGAACGAGTTTGCCCCGCTCGGCCGCGGAGGGCGGCAGACGCTTGGCATCCCGGACGACGCCTTGGTCATCGTCTATAGCAGCCGCCTCGCCTGGGCGAAAGCTGGCATTTGTTTTATGTTTTTAAAAGCGTGCAAAGATGTCAAACGGCTGTTTCCGAACTTGCACGCCGTCGTTGTCGGAGACGGCCCGCGCTTTTCTGACGTGCAGAGCCTTGTCCGTCTCATTCACCAAACGTGCCGCGAGTCGTTTCTCCATCTCGTTGGCGAACAAAGCGATATGGCTGTGTATTACTCACTCGCTGACGTTGTTGTCGGCACCGGCCGTGTCGCTCTAGAAGCGATGGCATGCGGCAAACCGGTGCTCGCCGCTGGCAACCACGGCTACTTCGGCGTTGTCGAGCCAAGCGGTTATGCCGAAGCATGGGAGTGTTACTTTGGCGATCACGGCTCGCGCCAAGGGTGCAGCCGCTATCTTCTTTCCCAAGACTTAAAACGGCTGCTTGCCTCCCCCTCATACCGCGAACAACTAGGCACGGCCGGACGGGAGTGGGTGAGACAGCAGTTTCATATCAAAACGTGTGTCGACCAAGTGCTTGGCGTATATGCATCCTTGTTGAAAGGGGAATCGTCATGATGAAAAAGGTGTTGTATATCGGTTGGATCGGCTTTCAAAACGTAGGCGACGAGCTGTTATGGAATCTTTTTGCCTCCTATGCCCGCCAATACGCCCCGGACGTTCAAATCATCCCATCGACGCCCAAGGTCAACTGGAAAGATACGAGCCCGTACGACGCCGTCGTGCTCGGCGGCGGTTCGCTCTTGCTTCCAGGCTACATGGCCGTTTTGCAAGAGGCGCACGAAGCTGGAAAACCAATATGGATATGGGGAAGCGGCATTGACTGGATCGGTGAAGCTGAAACCGACGCCTTGTGTGCAGGCGCTAAGCCAGCGCTTCACCGCCACTTTTCCGCCAACGACGTCGAGCTGTTCCGCACCGTCCTCGCCTCGGCCGCCTTTGCCGGCATTCGCGGCCCGCTCAGCGAAGCGGTATTAAAAACGTTAGGCGCCTATCCTGCAAACGTCCGCGTCATCGGCGATCCAGGGCTGTTATTGCAGACTCCCGCCTCAGCCGAACCGCCAAACAAAGAAAAAACGATCGGCATCAACTGGGGGACGACATACAATCGCCTATTCGGCCAACACGAAACACTCGTCGAAGACACCCTCGCCCGCGCTGCCAAAATGTGGATCGCCTCCGGCTACCGGATTCACTTGTACATCGTCTGGCCGAACGACCGCTCCGCCTGCGAGCGGCTGTACAAAAAAATTAACTGCCCGGAGCGCGTCACCTTCGACCGCGCACTATATGACGAACGGCAGTTCATCGAGCGGCTTCAGCCTCTTGCCGCCACCGTCAACTTCAAACTCCACGCTAATTTGTTGTCCCTGGCCGCCGGCGTCCCGGCCGTCATGCTCGGCTACCGGTTTAAAGTGTTCGACTTCGCCGCCTTGCTCGGCCTTGACCGGTATGTCGTCTCGACCGCGAGCCCGCAGCTTGAAACAGATTTGATCGACACCGTCGCCCTCGCGGAACAACACCGCCGCCGGATCATGGAACAATACGAAACCGCCCGCCGCCAGTACATTCCGCTCTTGCTCGAGCCGTTTGAGCGCGGGTTGTTTCGATAAGGGGGAGGCGCGGGCTTTCCCTTTTTTCATGATGAACACTAATTTTTTTAAAAAAGTGTTTGACAAACGAGGAAGGCATATATATAATAAAAAATGTGTTTGAAAGCGATATGACCTGTTAGCTCAGTGGGAGAGCACTTCCTTGACAGGGAAGGGGTCGGGGGTTCAAGTCCCTCACAGGTCATCACAAAACACCTCGATCTCGATGGAGATCGAGGTGTTTTTTTATTGCCCCGCCGCCTATGCGAACACAAAGTGTGAGTAAAATATTTGTGGGTGAAATTCAGGAAGGATCCCCGACGAGCGTAGCGAATTTTTGTTCGCCACGCTCGTCGGGGCCACCAATCCAAAAACAAATCTCATGTAAAAAGGACTCTCTCCCTGCTATGATGGTGATGACCAACATCCATAAAACAGGAGGGAGGGAGTCCATGAAACATCTTACCACATAATGGCCCCTATTAAAAGAGTTGGAGGAGCAATTAGTAAGAACTCTTCAAAAGGTGTTCGCTGTCTTGTTGGCCGCCCTTTTGGAGGAGATTGATCAACAACTGGCGGAAGCGCGGGACAAGCGGCGGTATCAGCTGAAAGATAAACGGCCGACCACGATCCAAACGCTGTTTGGAGAAGTGGCGTTCCGTCGGAACGACTACTATGATCGACAAACAGGGGCCTATACCTTCTTGCTGGATGCCGAACTGGGCTTTGATGGAGCGCAGTCGATCAGTCCGTGCCTCGAGGAAACGGCGGTCGAGTTGGCCGTGGAGTGCTCTTCCTATCGCAAAGCAGCTCGCACACTCGAGTCGATCGTGGGGTATGCGGTCCTCAGCCATGAGGCGATTCGCCAGTTGGTGCTCGAGGCCCCTGTCTCGCTGCATCGCCCTGTTTCTCAACGGCACGGCCGAGTGCTGTTTGTCGAGGCGGAAGGACTCTGTTTCCCGCCAGGGGAAAGGGAAACGAGCGAAAGAAGAGAAAATCTTGGCGATTCACGAGGGATGGAAACGAAACGGGTCGCAGCTTGAGCTGGTGAACCGGCGCTGCTGCCCCCATGAAGGGACGGGGACGTGTGGAAACGGTTTGAAGAGTGGCTGATGAAGGAATATGCCTATGACCCGTGCCGGGACCTGTTGATCATCAACGGCGACGCGGCGCCATGGATCACGGCCTGCCGGGAGTATTTTGGAAAGCGAGCCTGCTTTCAGCTGGATCGATTTCATGTGGC
>NZ_AYSF01000047.1:0-31016 GCF_000498995.1 Geobacillus thermopakistaniensis | reverse complement strand
CCAATGCGCCTTTGTACGCCGACGATATGCGGCTTTGCGAAGGAGATTAGGAAAAGCCAAGAAGCTCCATATGATTCGCAAAATCGGCCGTAAAGAGTCCCGCTGGATGAAGGATCAAAATCACAAAATCAGCCGTCAAATCGTGAATTTTGCGCTCGCCAACGGTGTTGGCGTGATTCGGATGGAAGCGTTGACGGGGATTCGCAAGCGGGCAAAATCGGCCAAAGAAGCGGGGCGAAGCCTTCATGCTTGGGCGTTTCATCAACTGCAAACGATGATCGCCTATAAAGCGGAAATGGCGGGCATTCGGGTCGAGTGGGTGAATCCAACCTACACAAGCCAAACGTGTAAATGTGGTTATCGAGAGAAAGCGAACCGAAACGGCATCCGCTTCCGATGCNTTCCGATGCCAAAAGTGCGGATACACCCTCCACGCCGA
Organism: Geobacillus thermopakistaniensis; assembly: GCF_000498995.1. Lineage (NCBI taxonomy): Bacteria > Bacillati > Bacillota > Bacilli > Caryophanales > Anoxybacillaceae > Geobacillus > Geobacillus thermopakistaniensis. The sequence goes on along the minus strand of NZ_AYSF01000047.1, from coordinate 30,577 downwards.
CTTGAATGGCGCGATCAACATCGCCAAAGCGATTTCGGGCTTTGCCGTCTAACTCACATTTCGCACCCTGAATAAAAATTCGAAATAAGCCTGATTTGATTGAATAAAAATTAATTATCTTACAATTTTTGTATAAAAAATTATTTTTATGCGAATATCCAGGTTGTTTTTTGTATATTATGCAAAGGTTGCGAAATATGAGGTCTAACCTAGCGCACTGGTCACAGGTGCGCCGCCCATTGGGGTACATCCTAACCCGATGGGATGGGGTGATGACACACCCCTGAACTTGGGCGTTGTCCGAACCAGAAATGGATGAGGACGCAAACGACCCAAGAATCCCACGCCTTTAGGCGTGCGGAGTGTCAATAATCGACCCGGTTGAATGCAACATCTTTGAGACATCCAAGAGCACATTCCCGAGTAGCAACAGGGCGTTAGTGTATTGTGCGCGAAGAAATAGGAATTGATAAAAAATGAACTTCAAAGCGGAAGCGTTATGTGTTCTCATCGCTTCGCCATCGGTATAGAAAAGGGAGCGGCACCGCACCGCTCTTTTTGTATTTTTGATCGGTCGACAAAGTTCGACGGCAACGTTTTACAAAAGTTGATACAATCAAATCAACTGAATCTTTTTATCTATGACAAAGGGAGGGGTCACGGGATGGCAACGATTCGTAAAGCAGATTACGGCAGCAAGCGCGCAGATGTATTGGATGGGAAAGATCATACGATCAAAATTGAACGAAATCGATTAAGCAGTTTGTAATAGACGGAGAACACCGATGGGCGGGCTTATTCTATATGGTTTTTTCGTTTTTGCTCATCTTATAATGGTATTGCATATAGTGGGGAGCTATCTGCTCGTCTTTTAAGCGCCTGTTTTTAGAAAATGTTTGCTTCGCGAATGGAGCGATTTCTTTTTACAAAAAAGGGGGAAATCCAATGTCAAAATGGTGGATGATCCGCGCGGGCGACCGCAATGAACTGATTCCGCTTTGGCTGGAAAAGGGCATCGCATCGATCGGCTGGGCGCGGTTAGGAAACCCAAGGCATTTTTCATCAAAGCAACAGCTTCAACAGAAGGCAGACGAAGTGTTTAACGAGGCCAAACCGAAATCAAGAAATAGCTGGGTTAATCAAGTGTGGCGTTTCAGCCATGAAATTAAAAAAGGCGATCGTGTGATCACGTACTCTAAAGAAAGAAGAGAATACATTGTCGGAACGGTCACAGAGGAGCATGTGTACGATCCTGACATCGGGCACCCGAATTATCCGAACATCATTCGGGTCAACTGGGAAAACGCCCGGATCTCAAGAGATTCATTGCCGCAGGCGGCGAAAAACAGTTTAGGCTCTACCTTAACAGTTTTTCGGGTCGATGAGTGGGGGGATGAAATCGAACGACAATTGAGCAACCCGTCATTAGCTTCCGTCGATAAAACCATTGAACCGGAAGAGGACGAAATCGTCGAAGATCTTGTTGGAAAAGCGTTGATGATGATCCAGGACAAAGTGGACAAGCTTGATCCGTGGCAAATGCAAGATTTAGTAGCAGGCTTGCTTCGGGCTATGGGGTACAATGTGCAAGTCAGCCCGAAAGGCCCTGACGGTGGGGTGGATGTGTTGGCCTATAAGGATGCATTCGGTTTTGAAAAACCAATTATTAAAGTGCAAGTTAAGCATCGCAAAAGTGCCGCTTCGGCTCCGGAAATCCAGCAGCTTCTCGGGGCCAACCCGATTGATGCCAATTGTTTGTTCGTTTCGACTGGAGGATTTACTTCCCAAGCAGAGGCAGTAGCCAAACATAATTCCGTTAAACTGATTGATTTGGAAGAACTGGTCAACTTGATTGTCCATTGGTACGAGAACATGCCAAATGATGCGAGAGCGCTGTTGCCGCTGCAGAAAATGTATGTGCCCGAATCTTGACAAACATAAGGCTTCATCCCTGCTTGGCAAGTGCGAGAGGATGAAGCCTTTAGTGATGATCGACATGTTTTTACTCCAAAACGCTGCGATATTGATCGTACACTAGCGAGGTCAAACTAATCTTGTCTAAATAACGAACAGGGCACAAGAAGGTCACGGTGATGACCCCAGGATGTCGGCCAATTTCGATGGCGCCGGTAATCGTGGCACGGTTCATCACCTCAGGGACAGAGATGCCTAACGTTTTCGCTGCCCGTTGCAACCCGTTTTCTGTTGCCTCATTTAGGTTGGCACCTGTCCCGACAAAGGAAATCGGCAACGATTCTTCCAACTTGTTTACCCCCCATGATTGTGCCAAATCGAGGGCGATCTCTTTTTCTTTTTTTGTCAATGGCTTTGCCAAGTAGGGGAGGTCCTCAGCAACAGGAAGAAGAATCGGTCCGTCAATGGTCAACCCTTTGATCACTTTCACTTGAAGGGTGACGATGCCAGATACGTCGGTCGTATGCCCAGCAATTTCCCCGTCGCCCTGCATGGCATGCATATCACCGAGATAAACACCTCCGCCCCGCACTTTCACAGGGCAGATCAACACGGCGCCTTCGCGTACACGGTTAATGTCCATATGTCCGTCCGTGCGATCTTCCAGCTGTTCTTTCGTAATCCCGTATTCATGTGGGGCGTTGATCAGAAATTGGCCAAAGTCGCCAGCGTTATGTGAATCCGGTAGCGGACGCGCCGGGGTGGTGCCGAGCTGTCCGAGGAACGGGCGGAGTCTGGCCACCGTTCCGACTAAGTCATGGGGCGCAAACGTGACGATCGGGTTTTGGACGGAGTTGTCGGGTGTCGCCATGTAGTACCGTCCTTGTCGAGCGATGTGTTCTGCCGCTTCTTTATGCACGGTCACGCCGATTTGTCGGTTTGGATCAAACGTCATCGTATAGCCGTTCGTAAATACAAATGGAGTCACGTCCGCGCCACAATTCGCGCACCGAATGGCTTCCGGGCCGATCCCCTCGATTTTCGTTTCCGGGTACATCGTTCCGCACTGTGGGCATTTGACAGCAACGAACGGATCGCCGACAAACCGACCTTCCATTGGTTTATCATTTCCTGAGGATGTGGCGATAGAGGTGACGCGAATCGATTTGATCTTAATCGCAATGGCGTCTCCTACTTCAGCGCCTTCGACAAAAACGGGCTTTGTCACTTCATGGCCACCGCGGATGCAAGGAGTGATCATCGGTCCCCAGCAGCCAGGAGTAGTATTGGCGACAATGTATCCCCCATCCTGCACGGGGCCAAGCATGTTTCCATGAGGGTCTAAGATGCCGTTAGTGAACTCATTGACAAACACGGTTTGTTTCGCTTCCATGGCGTTCCCCTCTTTACTTTTAGATTTTAGGATTGGTTACATAGGAACCTTGGATCGCTGACAACGAACCTTCGACGGGTGATGTCTAACTACATTTTAGGAAATTCAGTAGAGTATTGTCAAAATAATCGGGTGTATATTTATTATATTTTGTTAAGTCAAAATATTTTGGAATTTAATTCTTGTAATGTATAATAATTTTAGAAGGGAGGAAACGAAATGAGCAATAGCATAGAAAAGAAATTAAGAGAAAAAGGGATTAAGTGTTCAGAACAGGAATTGATGATGCTTGAGCATCAGTGGAAAGCCATTCAGCAACTAAAACAGGGAGTCGAAAAACTTGGTTTGAATGAGGCAGATATTGGAGTCGTCCACCAACCGGGAGGTGTGTATCGTGGAAAAACGGCTAAATACGAAAACAATCTCTGAACTTTCCCCTCTTCTAAAAAACAAAGAAGTTTCACCTGTTGAACTCGTTGACGATGTACTCGAACAAATTGAAACATTAAACAATAAGCTGAATGCCTATATAGAGGTGACAGCAGAGAAAGCACGCAAGCAAGCTGAGTTGGCGGAATCGGAAATCCGATCTGGAAATTACCGCGGCCCGCTACATGGCATCCCTATAGCAATCAAAGATATTCTTTACGTAGCTAATGAAACAACAACGATGGGGTCAAAAATTCACCGAAACTTCCGGCCAACTTACAGTGCGACAGTAATCGAGAAGTTGACGGAAGCGGGAGCAGTGTTTCCTGGAAAAACAAACTTGCATGAGTATGCTTGGGGAGCAACGAACAATAATCCTCATTTCGGACCTGCCCGAAATCCTTGGGATCCTGAACGCATTCCCGGAGGCTCAAGCGGAGGATCGGGGGTCGCAACGGCGGCGCATATGACGATTGCTTCCCTAGGAACAGATACCGGTGGTTCGATTCGAATTCCTTCTTCGTTTTGCGGCATTGTCGGTTTAAAGCCCACCTATGGACTAGTAAGCAAATATGGTTGTTTCCCGCTTGCATGGTCGTTGGACCATATCGGTCCGATGGCGAAAACGGCGAGGGACGCTGCCTATATTTTAGAAGCCATGGCAGGATACGACCCAAAAGATCCTACTTCCACCGATGCCCCTGCAACGAGTTATTCCACACAATTCATGGAGTCTGTTAAAGGTGTAAAAATTGGCATAGAACCGTACTTCTTTGATCATGTGGATGAAGGAGTCGAAAGAGCGGTTAAACAGGCGATTGCTTCTTTGGAACGCGAAGGTGCTGTTGTAGAAACCGTGCGAATTCCAACATTGCAATATGCGCAGTATGCGGAAATGATCACGATTCTTTCAGAAGCCAGCGCTATTCATCACAATCATTTAGTAGAAAGGGAAGAAGATTTTGGCGATGATGTCCGTTTCCTTTTAAAGCTTGGAGAACTCCCTTCCGCTGTAGACTACTTGGAAGCGCAACAAATTCGTTTGAAATTGGATCACGAGTTCATGGAAATATTCAATAAGGTAGATGTTTTGATCACCCCAACCATTCCGTTTCTCCCTCCCAAAATCGGGCAGGATACGGTATGGATCAATGGAGAGGAAGTAAACTTTCTTGACCATATCATCCGTTTTACAGGACCGTTTAACTTGACGGGCTTGCCTGTTGTAACGGTGCCATGTGGTTTTGTTCAAGGACTTCCTGTAGGGATGCAAATCATCGGCCCAGCCTTTGGGGAAGGAACGATATTAAATGTTGCTGATGTGTTTGAAACGTTGCATCCTGAGCTGAAATACCCGCCGGCCGTTCTAAGAAAGTAAAAGCAAACGCTGGTCGTGGCGATGTACTTACTGAAGGGCGGTCTCAAAAGGTGATGATGACATAACTTTTTGAAGCAGCCTTTTTCAACTGAGTGTTTTTCACTCGCGTTCGCTGCTGTTTGTATGACGGGGAGCAAGCACAAAACGGAGAGCTTTTTTCCTGGCTCTCCATTTTTTATATCGTACATGCAGGATTTTCGCCTCGTGCTCACGAATGATAGTTGGTGAACATCTTCATCGTGAGGTGATCGGATGGCCATTGACCATGACCGATTGTTCAAAGAGCTGATCCAGACGTTCTTCGAAGAGTTTTTCTTCCTCTTTTTCCCCGACATGCACGAGCATATCGATTTCTGCCATTTGTCCTTTTTGTCCGAAGAACTGTTCACTGATGTGACCGCAGGAGAAAAATACCGCGTTGATCTGTTGGTCGAGACGAAGCTGAAAGGGGAAGATGGACTGATCATCGTTCATGTGGAGAATCAAAGCAGCGTGCAGTCGTCCTTTCCGGAGCGCATGTTTGTCTATTTCAGCCGTTTGTTTGAAAAATACCGCATCCGCATTGTTCCCATTGCCGTCTTCAGCCATGATGCCCTCCGTGATGAACCGTCCGTGTTTTCGATTGAGTTTCCCTTTGGCGAGGTGTTGCAGTTCCGCTTTTTCCCGGTGGAGTTGCGCAAGAAACATTGGCGGGATTCTATTCGGCATGACAATCCGATTGCGGCTGCGCTGCTTGGCAAAATGGGGTATACTGAAAGTGAGAAAGTCGAGTTGAAAAAAGAGTTTTTGCGCATGTTGGTGCGATTGGAGCTGGATGAAGCGAGGCAGCGGCTGCTCTTGGGCTTTTTTGAAACGTATGTGAAGTTGTCGGAGGAGGAAGAGCAACAACTGCAAAGAGAAGTGAAGGCGATGGAAACGAAAGAAAAAGAGAACGTGTTGGGGCTGATCATTTCCTATGAGCAAAAGGGAAGGAAGGAGGGGTTGGAAGAAGGGATGGAACGTGGAATTCAACAAGGAATGAAACAGCTGATTCGTAACATGGAGCGCAAAGGAATGACGGTGGAAGACATTGCTCGGTTGGTGGATCTTCTAGAGGAAGATGTTCGGGGATTGCTTGAAGAGTAGGGAAATAAAAAACAAGGGGATGGCCATGGGGAATAAGAAGGTTGGTGACGACAAGCGGCCAATTGATCGTCGTATGGACGGCATGGCCTAAGGATGCCGAAGGGCCGCAGCGTTTGTGAAGACCGTGACCGCGGAAGCGCCTTGCTTGATTACGAAATTTGGCCGCCTTTCATCCTACGGTTTCCATTGCGGGATGAAAGACGGTGTTGTTTCGCATCTTCTTGTGAGGGAGGAAGAGAAAAATTGGATTTCCGTGATATCCCGCAACTCATTGCCCGAATGCTCATGGAAGTGATTCAAACGCATATACCGCACCAATGGATATACACCGCTGAACCATTCATCAACCCATACAACGGCAAGATCAGCTATGACTATTCCGGTGAAGTGAGGAAAATGAAGAAGGAAGAGTTTGCCGAGCTTGTCCGATCGCTGGGGAGAAGTAAGGGCTCGCGATTTTATTGTTCTCCGTTAGATGAGTTGTTAAACAACGTTTACATTGATCAATGGGTGCCGACGTATATGTCTAACTATGGAAAGCGTTGGGTGACATACTGTGACTTGCTTAGGGAAACATTTGATCAATGGAAGTACAGCCACTTTGAGATTTATGACGAGGACGGGAATGAGGTCAATGAAGATCTCAACTTGCAACTTGATGAAATATTCGAAGATTTTTTAGAGAATACTTCGCACGAGCCATTTGTTAGAGAAATTGAAAAAACGATTGCCTAATACGATGGATGTCACCTTGGAATGTTTCGGGTGTAGATGGCTTATATGACGCTTTGGCGGCATGGAGCCGTCTTTTTTGCTGCTATGAAATGATTTCGTTTGTTTTTCATCAGTCTTCTTGAAAAATCTCTGCGTTTTTTCTCGAGATGGTGGCGAAATATTCAACGATTTTGTAAAATTATTATGAAGGGCGATGTTGGGATGGCTGTGTTGATGTTATGAATATACGATGTTGCATTGAATTATAGTAATATATTTTGTTCAAATTGATAATAGTGACATACTATTAATCAATTGTGTTATAATAAATGTTGAAATCGCCCTCAAAAATAAAAGGGGTATCGGTGGAATCATTTCGAGCGCTCGCTCGATGCTCTTTTACAACTATTCATGGATAGGGATGGTAAACATGGGCAACAAACAAGGAAAAACGGATGTCATTTTAATCGGCGCTGGCATTATGAGCGCGACGTTGGGGACGCTCTTGAAGGAATTGGCGCCAGAGTGGGACATTGTCGTCTTTGAAAGACTGGAAGAGGCAGGAGCGGAAAGCTCCAACGAGTGGAACAACGCCGGGACGGGGCATGCGGCGCTGTGTGAGTTGAACTATACGGTTGAGAAGGCCGATGGGTCGATTGACATCGGCAAAGCGATTAAAATCAATGAGCAGTTTTACGTCTCTTTGCAGTTTTGGGCTTATTTAGTCAACAGCGGTATTCTTCGTGACCCGAAAGATTTCGTCCGTCCGCTGCCGCATATGAGCTTTGTGCAAGGGGAAGACAATGTGGCGTTTTTGAAGAAGCGCCACGAAACGATGGCGGCCAATCCGCTGTTTAAAGGGATGGAGTTCACAGATGATCCGAAAAAGTTGGCCGAATGGGTGCCGCTCATGATGGAAGGGCGGGTGGTGGACGAGCCGATCGCGGCGACCCGCATCGAATCGGGGACGGACGTGAACTTCGGGGCGTTGACGCGCCAACTGTTTGAACATTTGAAACGGAAGAACGTGGAGATCCGCTACCGCCATCATGTCGAGGATATCAAACGGACAAGCGACGGTTTATGGGAGCTGAAAGTGCGGAATTTGGACACAGGCACGGTGGAGCTTCATGCGGCCAAGTTCGTCTTCATCGGGGCCGGGGGAGGCAGCCTCCATCTGTTGCAAAAGTCCGGCATTCCGGAAGGGAAGGGAATCGGCGGCTTCCCGGTGAGCGGGCTGTTTATGGTGTGCAACAATCCCGAGGTCGTCGAGCAGCACCATGCGAAAGTGTACGGCAAAGCGAAAGTCGGCGCGCCGCCGATGTCGGTGCCGCATTTGGACACGCGGTTTATCGACAATCAAAAGATGCTGCTGTTTGGGCCATTTGCCGGGTTTTCGCCGAAGTTTTTGAAAAACGGCTCGATGCTCGACTTGTTCACCTCGATCAAGCCGCATAACGTCTTGACGATCTTGGCGGCGGGCGTGAAAAATATGTCCTTGACCAACTATTTAATCCAGCAAGTGCTGTTGTCGAAAGAACAGCGCATGCAAGAGCTGCGGGAATTCGTCCCGACGGCAAAAAGCGACGAGTGGGACATCGTCGTGGCGGGTCAGCGCGTGCAAGTGATCAAAGACACGGAAGCTGGCGGCAAAGGAACGCTGCAGTTTGGCACGGAAGTCGTCCATGCGGCTGATGGTTCGATCGCGGCGTTGCTCGGCGCGTCGCCAGGGGCATCGACGGCGGTTCATGTCATGCTTGAAGTGATGGAGAAGTGCTTCCCAGAACGGATGAACGAATGGCGGGCGAAAGTGAAAGAGATGATTCCGTCTTACGGCGAGTCGTTGATGAAAAACGAAGCGCTGTTGCGGCAAGTGCAAGCATCCACAGCCGAAGCGCTCGGATTGAACGGCCACTTTGCGATGCAGTTGGCGTAGGCCATAGGTCTTAGCAATGGAAAGGAAAGCCGAGAGCCCGTTGCTTAGAAGGAGCAGCCGCCTGGAAATGAAGGGCGGCTGTTTTTCTATTTCGTTTGCCGCTTGGTGTCGGAATGAAAGGGGCCTTGCCCTGTGGTTTTCAGATGCACGGCGGGGCGCAATCAAGTATACTGGAAAACAAAGACGTGAATGGAATAGCAATGGATCATCGAGGCTTGTTGAGACGATCTTGCGCTGCGGCCGCTGTTATCTTCCATGGAGAAGCAGTTGAAGGGGGTGAGGCTATGACGAGATGGGTGTCCTATTCAGAAAAGCGGCAGTTCTTAACAACGTTTTTGCAGCAGCATCGTTTGAAGCATCCCGATGCCCGATTTGTGCTGCAATACTTGCTTCAACACCCCCATTTGCTTGAGAACGTCCATTTTACGGAAACCGAGCAAAAGCAGGCGCGGTGGCTGATCATTTCGACTGCGATGGCGGAAGAGGAAGGGCTCGTCTTTTATCGGCGCGGTCAAAAAAGCACGAGCCTTGCCTCGATTATGGGCGATTTGGCGCTGCATCCGAACGAGACGCTCTATTTGACGCTCCATTTTCCAGGAAAGGCAAGGAATTTTTCGTACCTTCGGCTTATTGATCACCAAGCGTTTGAAAATGTCAGACGGCACGAGCGGCATGAGAAAATGGCGAAGGCGGCCGAGCAAGTGCTCGATGAAGCGTTGAAACGCCATGAAGTGTCGATTTTGAAGATGCAAATCGATCAAGCGCTTGACCGCAAAGATATGGAGCTGTTTCACAAGCTGACGGAGCAGTTGAAAAAATATGAAGGACAAAGCTGACAAAACACGGTCAGCTTTGCCCTGACGGTGAGAAAGGGATATCAGTCGCTGCGTTGGCTATTGTCCATATCGTGGAAGCTCCGTTGTTGCTTTTTCTGATCCCCCTCATTGAACGATCGGTGCGACGGCGCTTGCTGCGTCATAATCGCTTGGGTCGAGTTCCGTCGGCAGGCCGATGACGAGTTTCGCCAACTCCTTTCCTAAATACGGGCCGACGGTGAGACCTGAGGAGCCGAGCCCATTGGCGATATACACCCCAGAAAAGCCCGGAAGCGGTCCGAAGATCGGGAGAAACCCAGGCGTGCGCGGGCGAAACCCGACCCGTGTTTCCACGTAGGTGCACGCCGACAGCCCTGGCGCGACGGCGAGCGCTTTGTCCAGTATTTCGTGGATGCCGCCGGCGGTGGCGCGGACATCCATCCCCGCTTCATCTTCATGGGTCGTTCCGATGATGATTCGCCCTCTAGGGAAGGCGAGCATATACTGATTGTTCGGCGGCATGACGACCGGCCATCGGCCAGTCTCGCCTGCCAACCATTCGAGATGAACGATTTGTCCTTTTTGCGGAGTGACGGCAAACCGAACGCCCAGCGGCTCAAGCAGTTCGCCAGCCCATGCGCCGGCTGTGACGATGACCGCTTCGGCCGTGTATTTCGCTCCATTGACTTCCACGCCGATGACGCGGGAGCCTTCAAACAGGATCTGGGCGTTTCCGCGGATGTAGGCGGCGCCAAGCTTTTGGGCCGCGTTTGTGAGGGCGTCCCGCACCGCCCGGCCGTTCACTCGGGCGGCGCCGCTCACATATAGGGCATGATGCTCACCGCCAAGCGGCGGAAACAGCTCCTTCGCCTCATGGGGATGAAGCCGCACGATCTCTCCCATTTCCGGCGCGTCTTCGCGCCGTTTGCGAGCGCGCTCCTCCATTTGTTCCAGTTTCTGTTCGTCTGTATGCAGGCAAAGCGCCCCGACGCGCGCATAACCGGTGTCCGTTTCCCCGAGCGCTTGCAGTTCTTCGATGAGGGAGGGGTAAAACTTCGCTCCGTTTTTGGCCAATCGGTACCATTTTTGGTTGCGGCGCTGCGACAGCCAAGGGCAGACAATCCCCGCCGCCGCACCGGTCGCCTGCCCTTTGTCGCCGCGGTCGATGATGATCACGTTTGCGCCTTCCTTGGCCAAATGGTAAGCGGTCGAGGCCCCTAAAATGCCGGCTCCGACGATGATGTACTTCATTCATGAACACCTTTTCCTTTTTTCTACTAGCATACCATAGACGGCGCCAATCGGGAACCGGTGTGGGCCGGCCCGAAAGCCGGCAGGCGTCAAAAAGGCGCCCGCGTCAAACGGTGTTCGGCATATTTTTTCCGTAAAAGATCTCATCCATTTCCCTTCTCAGCTTGGCGGTTGTTTCATTCGCTTCTTGTTCGCTCAAATCCTCTTTTGCATAGCCAAACAAGTAGTTGTCCAAGTCAAACTGTTTCAACTTGCATTTTGTGTGAAAAATATTCTCTTGGTAAATGTTTACGTCGATCATATCGTACTTTTCGCGAATGTGCTCCGGGATATAATCTTGAATCGACGTAATGTCATGGTCGATAAACAGCTTGTATCCGTGAATGTCGCGCGTAAATCCGCGCACGCGGTAGTCGATGATCATAATGTCGGCGTCAAATGAATGAATCAAATAGTCGAGCGCTTTGAGCGGCGAAATTTCCCCGCATGTGACGACATCAATATCGGCGCGGAACGTGCTGATTCCGTCATTCGGGTGGTATTCTGGGTATGTATGGACGGTGATATGGCTTTTGTCAAGGGAAAGCACCACCGCCTCCGGCAAAGGGCCGTCATCTTCGGGCACCTCGACGACCGGCCCCTCGGAAACGAGCATCGCCACGCTCGCGCCCTGCGGAACGTAATCTTGTTTGGCGATGTTTAACACATGGGCGCCGATCATGTCGGCGACACGTTTTAAAATATTCGTCAGCCGTTCGGCATTGTACACGTCGTCAATGTATTCGATATACGCTTCCCGCTCCTTCGCCGTTTTCGTATAGCAAATATCGTACATATTGAAGCTGAGCGATTTCGTCAAGTTGTTGAACCCGTGCAGCTTGACGCGCGGTGTTTCGTTCATCGACGGGACCCATCCTTTCGTTTTTTCTTAATTTGTCCCGTTGCTGGCGAAGATAGTAATTTTTCATTTGAAATGGAAGAAAACGGAATATGGGCTTGCCCTAATGGTCTATGGCCATTTCCGGGAAGCGTCCGCTTCAGCTTGCCCGTTTCGCTTGATATTCTTGAATGACCGACCGGACAATGTGAAGGGAGTCCCACTCCTTCGCCGAAAAAAAGACGATCGGATATTTTTTCGGGAAAAGCGTTTCTTGAATTTGTTTCGGCGGCATGCCTTTTTCGTATAAATCGATGATGTTGCCTTGAAGTTCAAGCAAGTAATCGAGTTTTCGCTGCAAGGCCTCGCGCCCGTTTGGGAGATAGCCGGCATGGGCGCAGAAGACGTCGCCGAAATCGTATGTCAACGTGCGTTGCAAGGAGGCGATGATCGCCGGGATGTTTTCCTCGCGCAAGATGACTTTCGTTTTCTCCTGACAGTACAAGTCGCCGCTGAACAATTGCCCCGTTTCGCGGTTCAAAAACGCCACATGATCGATGGAATGACCTGGCGTCGGGATGACGTCCCACGTTGCGCTTCGCGAGGAAAACGTCGTGCCGATCGGCTTGGCGGTGAATGGATCGCGCTTGCCCCAAAACACTTTTCGGTATAGCGGATAGTCCGCCTTTTGCTGGCAATAATGGATCATCAGTTCGTGCATGTAGATGGGCAGGCCCATCTTTCGCTGCAAAAATGCCGCGCAGCCGGTATGGTCTTCGTGATAGTGGGTGATGACGACTTGATCGATGTCTTGGTGTTGAAAAAACGAGGTGAATTCGTGCTCCATTGATTTGGCGCCGGTGTCAATCAGCACCCCATCGATGACAAAGCAGCGGACGGTGAGGCGGACGCCTTGAAACGTCGCCGTTCCTTTGGCGATATGCACGTTTTGAACCACTTCCGTTTCAAACCGTTTTTTGATCACTTTCTCGATCAGCATGGCGAACGGGCCTCCTTATTGGTGTGAGGATGTTGTTACCATTATACCACAACAGAATGAATGTTCATTCATTTGTTATTGGCGTTTCACACCCATCATGTGCTTGATGGGATGGAGAAAAGCGATGCTACAGTTAAGCTTACTTCAATCAAGCGTCTGTGAATATCCCCTCTTTTGGGGGATTGAACGTTTGATCAAAAGGAACGATTCGGAAATATGCAGGGGATGGTTTTGCGCAACTTGTATGATAAAATGATAGAAGATCGTATCGGAATGCGGATGCAATGGATGGACATTTGCGCCGACGCCTCCAATGGAGGACCGTCCATATTTCCGACAGGTGAGAAGGGGATGTTCATGAAAACCGTTATTCACGCTTTCGTCATTTCGATCATCGTTCATGTCGTGTATTTGGCATCAACCATCGGCATAGGGTATTGGAAAACGAAGCTTTACAAGCCCGATGTGGAGAATGCTTGGGAGAAAGCGGCCATGCTGCAAAATGAAGTGGTGTTTGGCCACACGGGGTCGCCGATTTTGTATTTGGTGTCGTTTGTTGGAGTGGCGGCGGTCGTTGCTTTGGTAATGCATGTGTACCAAATGGTTCGCGGCTGACAAAAGGAAAAAAGCCGGTCTCGACGGGGAACGAAACGTGTTGGGGCGGCTTTTTCTTTTCGATTTCGTCTTCAAAAGGTGCCTCTCTCCCCTAACCGGAAAAGCGGAAGGGGGCGGCGCGTCAATACGCCGTCCATCCGGCATCGGCGACGATCACAGCGCCGTTTAGAAAACTGGCGTCATCGGAAGCTAAAAACAGGGCGATGTTGGCGATTTCCTCTGGTCCCCTGCGCGAGGTTTGAGGGCGGCGTCTGCTAGGGGGTGCTCATGTTTGCTAAGGATAAAAAAACGCTGCCCGCAGCCGGCTCAATAAGTTGGCTGCGGGCTGTTGTTAATCAAAGTAAATACAGAAAGATAGAAGCGATAATGCCGACATAGATGAAAGTGATTGTCGTAAAGCCCATGATGTCACGGATGCGCAGGCCAGCGATGGCGAGAAGCGGGATAGCCCAAAACGGCTGGATCATGTTGCTCCACTCGCCCCAAGCGACGGCCATGACCATTTTGGCTGGATCGATTCCCATTTCCAAGGCGGCGGGAAGAGCGATCGGCGCTTGTACGACCCACTGGCCGCCGCCCGATGGGATGAACAAGTTCAAGAATCCGGCTGACCAAAAGGTGAATAGCGGCAACGTTTCAGCTGTCGAAAACTTGGTAAAGAAATCAGAAAGCCATTGCGCTAGTCCGGACGACGACATCATGCCCATGATTCCAGCATAAAACGGGTATTGCAAAATAATTTGGCTGACGCTGTTAGACGATTTGACAAGGCCTACCCCGAGTTCGCGCACATTTCCAAACAGCAACAAAGCGAATGTTAAAAACATAAGGTTGACGGTGTTTAAATCAAGAGAAAAGCCGTTTTTTGAAAAATGCATGATCAAGTACACGAGCCCAAGAATGCCGGCAGCCAGCGTGATTAAACGGCTTTTTTCAATTTTGTCGTTGATGAAGTTGGCTTGTTCTTGCGGCTCTTCAATCGAATCTTCCAATAAGGCTGGATCGATAAGAAAACGATCTTCTTTTCTGGCAGGGTGGATGATCTTCATGATAAAAGGCAACGTGAAAAAGACGACGAGAATAATGGCCATATTGACCGCTGAGAAAATAGTTTCCGATGTTGGGATAATGCCAATCTGTTTCTCAAACACATGCCCTTTGGTGGCGACGAATAAAGCGGCAGAGGATGACAAGCCGCCTTGCCAAATGACAAATCCGGAGTATCCAGCTGCAACAAGCACGCGATAGTCAACATCCCGCACTTTCCTTGCCACGAGCTTGGCGATAATGCCGGCGACGACGAGGCCGAACGCCCAACTGATGAATGAAGCAGCAAGCGATGTAAACGTGACAAGCAAAATGGCAGAATTGGGCGAGTGACATTTGCCGGCAATTTTTTCGAGGAGCCGGGAAACAGGCTTTGTCAATGCCAAAGCATAGCTCATGACAAAGGTGGTAATGACTTGGGCGGTGAAGGCGAGCAGCGCCCATAAGCCTTCACCCCAATAGGTGATCATGTCGGCCGGGCTTTTTCCGTTGATCAATATTCCGCCTAAAAATGTCACAAACGTCAGAACAACGGCGAAGACGAACGAATCGGGGAGCCAGCGTTCGGCGATTTTTGCGAAAAAGAGTGCCAGTTTGGCCATCCAATTGTTGTCCTGCCTTTCGATCCCGACATTCGTCTGTGCTTTTGCTTCCATACGGCGTCAGCCTCCTTCACAAATGTATAATTCGTTCCGCTCTTTACGGCGAAAACGTTTATAAGGGACGGAGCAACAAGATGAAACAAATTCAACAGCAAATTTGGTAACGCTTTCAAAACAATGCCTTTCACACTGCCTGTTTCTTCATTTTTGTTGGTCCGCCAACGACATTTCCACCAGCTTGTTCTTTAAAACTTTCCCCCCTGGATTGCGCGGGAGCTGGTCGATCAACTCAACCTGTTTGGGCGTTTTAAATTTCGGAAGGCGCTGGCGGGCGAAAGCGATGAGCTCCTCGGCGGTCAGCGTGTTTCCCGGTTTGGCGACGACGTACGCTTTTACCTCTTCGCCGAATACAGGATCTTTTACCCCGACCACTGCAGCTTCGAGCACTTTCGGATGGGCGTATAGCACGTTTTCGACTTCAACGGAGTAAATTTTCTCTCCTCCGCGGTTGATCACGTCTTTTTTTCGGTCGAGGATGTATACAAAGCCATCTTCGTCTATACGGGCAATATCGCCTGATTTCCAGTAGCCGTCTTCGGTGAATGAAGCGATGTTTGCTTCCGGGCGGTTCCAATATTGTTGGATGACCATCGGCCCTTTAATGTACAGCTCACCAGCTTCTCCTGGCTTGGCCGTCTCGCCGGTTTCAGTGACGACTTTGATATCGGCAACGGGCACGGGCACGCCGACGGAGTCGGTTTTATCGTCCGGATACTGTTTGGGCATGATCGTGGTTGGCGAAGTGGTTTCTGTCGCCCCGTAGGCGTTGTGTAAGAAAGCGTTCGGGAAGCAGCGCCGCAGCCCGCCGATCGTTTCTTTTGACATCGGGGCTCCGCCGTAGGCGACGATGCGCACGAAATCGTAGGAGAAAGTATGAAACAACGAATGCGACATCATCATAATGTACATCGTCGGTACATTAAACAAAAAGTTGATGTTCTCTTGCTGGATGAGCCGGATGGCAGTCTCTGTTTGGTAGCGCTCCATCAGGACAACTGTTCCGCCGACAAGCAGCATATGCAACAATTGCCCGATCAACCCGGTCACGTGAAAGAGTGGAACGGCGACGAGCGTGCGTGTTGTATGGTCGGTTTGCAAGACAAATTGGTAGCTGAGGCAGCTGTGAATGGCGTTAATATGGCTGCCGACCGCCCCTTTCGGCAACCCGGTCGTTCCGGACGTGTACATAATGTAAAGCGGATCGGTTTCCTCTGGCGGCGTATCAAGCTGCGTTTCGCCGGCTGTGCGCTGGAGCAGCTCTTCATGGAAGGAATACAGGCGCTTCTCAGGATCATGTCCATCAGTCAAGTAGCAATATTGGATCAATGGGTCGCGGGCCAGCCAGTCTTCAAGCGGGCGCACGAATTCCCGGTTCGTAATCAGCATTTTCGCACCGGCATCGGTCATCATGTAAATCAAATCGTTGGCGGTCAACCTCGTGTTCAGTGGCACGAAAATGGCCCCGATTTTGGCGCAAGCCAATGCGGTGAGCACAAATTCGATGTCGTTGCCGAGCAGCAGCGCAACGCGATCGCCCTTGCGCACGTTTTGTTCCACGAGGCGGCTGGCTGCTCGGTCGACGAGCTGCTTCAGTTCGGCATAACAAAGCCGTGTTTCCCCTTTTACGAGCGCTTCGCCGTCGGGAAATGTGGCGGCCGAGCGGGCGAGCATCTCGTAAACGTTTGCCGGCCGTTCAGCAAACAGCTTGACAGTCCGTCCATATAAACGTCCTTCTACAATCATCGAATCCCTCCCTGCAAATTATTTCGCTGTCCAGCCGCCGTCGACGTACAAAATGTGCCCGGTGATGTAATTGGCGGCGTCGGAGGCGAGAAAGACGACCGGTCCGGCGACATCTTCCGGCTCGCCAACGCGGTTGAGCATTGTGCTGTTGACGATATTTCGGTACCGTTCTTCATCTTGAAGCCAAGCGCTGGTCATCGGCGTTCGGATGTAGGCAGGGGCGATGGCGTTCACATTGATGTTGTAAGGGGCAAGCTCGTTCGCCCATACTTTTGTCAATTGGTTGATGCCGCCTTTGCTGGCGGCGTAGCTCGTTTGAAACGGCATTCCGACCCCGCCGAAAATGGATGAGATGTTGATGATTTTCCCATATTGCTGTTTGATCATTTGTTTGGCGGCGGCCTGGCCGACAAGGAAAATGCCTTTTAAGTTCGTGTTTAACACCCGGTCCCAGTCGTCCTCCTCGATGTCAATGAGTGGCTTGCGAATATTCATGCCGGCGTTGTTTACTAAAATGTCAAGGCGGCCGTGCTGCCCGATGACGCAGTCAACCATACGCTGAACATTTTCTTTGTCGGTGACATCGGCTTGAACCCAGGAGCAGGAGAACCCTTGACCGGTGATTTCCGCTGCTGCTTTTTGCAAGTCGGCCATATTTCGGCTGGCAATGACAACGTGGGCTCCATGGGCGGCCAAGGCGCACGCCATGGCGAAACCAATGCCTTTGCTGCCGCCGGTGACAAGGGCAACTTTGCCGTCAAGACGGAAGGACGGAAGGCGGCTTATATCCATCCACAACACCTCTCTCCATGGTCGAGAATTTCGGTCTCCACCCATATATTTGCAACTTGCATGCCAATCACAAAGAATACAGGAATGTTCACAAAATTGTTCTATTTTTGGTTCATACCGGTCCTGTCGGACGATTCCAGACGGAATCAGTGATGAAAAAACGAATCAACGTTGTCAAATGCCGAGCCGCTGCATCTTTTTCACCAAGGCGGACTGGCTGATGCCGAGCACTTGGGCTGCTTTTCGTGTCGTCTTGTATTCGGAAATCGCTTTCAAAATCAGTTCTCGTTCCAGATTGCGGACCATGTCTTTCAGTGTTTTTGACGCTTGTTTCATCTCCAATGATGTGGAATGGGAAAAAGGCAAGTGTAGAGCTGTGATGTGATCGGTTTCCGTTGTAATGACGAGCCGTTCGATTAAGTTCTGCATTTCCCGGACATTCCCTGGCCATGCATACGACTTCATGGCTAGCAGTGCATCATCGGTGAATTGTTTATGGAGGCGATATTTTTGATTAACTCGCTCTAAAAAATAATGGGCGAGCAAAGGAATGTCTTCTTGGCGTTCCCGCAGCGGCGGAATGTGAATCGGGATAATGTTCAGACGATAGTACAAGTCTTCGCGAAACTTCCCCTGCTTGACGAGAGACTCCAAATCTTGATTGGTCGCAGAGATGACACGCACGTCAATTTTGATCGTCCTCCGCCCGCCGATTCGTGTCACTTCGAACTCCTGCAGCACACGAAGCAGTTTTCCTTGGAGCGAAAGCGGCATTTCTCCGATTTCGTCGAGAAAGATCGTCCCAGTGTGCGCTTGCTCGAACAAGCCTGGACGGCCCCGGCTGTCTGCCCCAGTGAACGCGCCTTTTTCATAGCCAAACAGTTCTGATTCAATCAACTCTTTCGGAATGGCGGCACAGTTCACTTTAATGAACGGTTTATCGGAGCGGGGGCTCCATTTTTGAATTAAGTTGGCGATGACTTCTTTCCCGACGCCCGATTCCCCAAGCAGCAGCACAGTCGAGTTGAATGGGGCGATTTTTTGGGCTAAATGGATGACCCGCAGCATGTTTGGGCTGTTGGCGATCACCCCTTCATGGCGGATTGTGTCCTCGCGGTGCTGATATACTTTGATTTGTTGCAAATATCGATCGGCCAGCGCCTTTGTCTTCATCAATTCCTGCTCCAAATGTTTTAGCGCTGATATGTCGCGCAAGTTCGTCACCACATAGGATACATCGCCGTTTTCGTCAAAAATCGGATTCCCGGTTACCAACAAATCTTTCCCATTGACATGTTGGATGATCGTCACGCGGCGTTTTTCCTGCAGTACTTTCAGGGAAACGGATTCGGATATAATGCCGTCTTTGACAACATCTTTTAGATGTCGACCGATCAACTGATCCTCGGTAATGCCGGTCACCCGGGTGTACGCTTCGTTCATTTTGATTCCGTAGCCGCGTTTGTCGGCGATGAAGATCGGATCATAGCTCGCGTTGATTACGTTTTCGTACAAGGCCAGTTTTCCTTTCAGTTCATGAACTAGGGCCTCCAGTTCGCGAATGCGGGCTTGCAGTTGCGCCAGTTCTGTAATAATGATCCCTCCTCTTTACTAGAATTCAATTGTTACAATCTTTACAATATTATAACTGTTCTGATGAATTTTTTCATCGATTTTGCATGTCCTAAAAGTGCGTGAAGCTCGTCTTGGCTGGCACAGAACATGCATGCAAAAACGGGGGAAAGAGGGAGAGGAGTGAGTGTGTAATGTACAGCTTTCGGCCATCAGCGGAACAGCAGAACATGATTGAAAAAGCCGGTGCGTTTATGGAGGAATATGTGTATCCGAATGAGCGGCACTTCGTCCCGCATCGGGGACTGCCGGAAGAAATATTGAAGCCGCTTCAGCAAAAGGTGAAAGAGATGGGGCTGTGGGCCGCCCATATGCCGAAAGAGGCCGGGGGAGCGGGGCTTGGTTTTGTCTCGTTGGCGTTGCTGTCCGAAATCACAGGGCGGAGTCCAGCTGGCCCTTACGTATTTGGGTGCATGGCCCCGGATGCGGGAAACGCCGAGATATTATGGCATGCCGGAACGGAGGAACAAAAGCGGAAATATTTGTACCCTCTCGTCAACGGGGACATTCGCTCCTGCTTTGCCATGACCGAGCCGGAAGTGTCCGGGTCGGATCCAAAGCAACTTCGATCCACTGCAGTGCTTGATAGGGACGAATGGGTCATCAACGCGCATAAATGGTTTACCACGGGGGCGGTTGGTTCAAGCTTTTCGATCGTCTTGGTCAAGACGGACCCCGACGCACCGCCTCACCGGCAGTTCAGTTTGCTGATTGTTGAACATGATAATCCAGGATTTGAAATCGTTCGGGAAATTCCGGTGATCGGCGACCATTTTGCAGGCGGTCATTGTGAAGTCCGGTATACGAACTGCCGCGTGCCGAAGGAAAATTTGTTGGGTCCGCGCGGGGCGGGGCTGGAACTGGCGCAGCTGCGGCTTGGAACTGGGCGCATTACCCACGCGATGCGCTGGGTCGGCATCGCCCAAAGAAGTCTAGACTTGATGATTGCCTACTCTTTGAAACGAGAAACGCGCGGAAAACGGCTGGCGGACCACCAAACGATCCAGAATTTCATCGCCGATTCGGTCGCGGAAATCGAAGCATTTCGTCTAATGACGCTGAAGGCGGCGTGGCTGATGGACAACGGGCAAGAAGCGAAAAAAGAAATTTCCATCATCAAGTTTTTCGGAGCTAACGTGTTGCACCGTGCGATTGACCGAGCGATTCAAGTGCACGGCGCCCTTGGCGTGAGCGGAGACACACCGCTTGAAGGATTTTACCGCGAAGCGAGAACAGCGCGGATTTATGACGGCCCGGACGAAGTTCACCGCATGGTCGTCGCCCGTTCGATGATCAAGGAGTTTGAACAAAACCAGAAAGAACAAATCAACGCTCGGTATCTGTGATCGTTGAACGGGCGGATGCAAGCAGCCCCCGCGGTCGACGGCGTGGGGGCCTCTAATCAGTACGATGACTAATGAACATATCCATTTCTGCAGAGTGTTTCCGGTTAGCCATTTGGGCGTGCAGCTGGATAAAGCTGTAATGCTAGAGGATCGACTCGATGAGCCTTTTCTTTGTGTCTTTCGCATACAGCTTGATGTTCATCTGTCGGCCGAGGTTGATCAACTCATTTTTTTAGTTATGACAAAAAATGTATTGTTTCTTCTCAGTCCATTCACTGCCATTGCGGAATAGGGGTGGCTAAACCGCCTCCGAGGACGCCGTGAACATTTAGGCGAAGCAGCTGTTGCATCGGCGCGGGTGAGATCGTAAGAACAAAAGCAGAGGGTGCTCCGCCCTTTGCTTTTTTCTTTGCTCGTGCATGACGGATGTTCATGGAGCTGGGCAGCTTGAAAGAGGATTGACAGAGGAAAAAAAGAGGGTTATGATTCACATATATGAACAAATGCTCATATGTTAAAATGAGAGGGAACGATGATGAAGGCAGAAGATCATTTGTTTTTAGATGAAAGCGTCGTGGAGGAAGTGTCGAAAATCTTTAAAGCGTTGGCGGATCCGACGCGGATGAAGATGTTGTATTTGTTGTCGCAGGAAGAATGCCATGTCGGCCATATTGCGGAAGTGCTCGGCATGTCGCAGTCGGCCGTTTCCCATCAACTGGCGCTGCTTCGGGCGCTGCGGCTTGTCAAATATCGCCGTGAAGGGAAATCACTGGTGTATTCGTGCGATGACGATCATGTCATTTCGCTGCTGAGGCAGGCGATTGATCACGCTCAACATCCATAAAAGGGAGAGAAGAACGATGCATCATCATGAACACGGCCATTGCGGCCACCATCACGGGCATCATCATGGCTTGGGCAGAGAGGGGAGCCAAAAAGGGTTGGCGGCCGCTCTTGTCATTACCGTTGGGATTATGGTTCTGGAGTTTGTCGGCGGGCTTGTGACGAACAGCCTTGCTCTTCTTTCGGATTCGGGGCATATGCTGAGCGATGCTGCTTCGCTTTTGTTAAGTCTGTTGGCGGTGTGGTTTGCGGCGAGGCCTGCGTCGCCGAAGAGGACATATGGATTTTACCGGTTCGAGATTTTAGCGGCGCTCGTAAACGGGGTTGCGTTGGTGGGGATTGCCGCTTGGATTATTTGGGAAGCGGTCGCGAGGTTTGTGAATCCACCTGCTGTCGCGAGCGGGCCGATGATGGCCATTGCTGTCATAGGGTTGCTGGCTAATTTGGCAAGCGCTTGGGTGTTAATGCGCAAAGGGGATGTCAAAGAGAACGTCAATGTCCGCAGCGCCTATCTTCATGTGCTTGGCGATGCGTTAGGCTCGGTCGGGGCGATCGCGGCGGGGCTTGTCATCTGGCTGTTCGATTGGTACGCGGCTGATCCGCTCATTTCCATTGCGGTGTCGGTGCTGATTTTAAAAGGGGCGTTGGCCGTGGTGAAACAGACGGTGCATATTTTAATGGAAGGAACGCCGGCGGCGATTGACCATGGGGAAGTAAAAGCGGCGCTCTCCGGCATTGATGGCGTGATCGATGTGCACGATTTGCATATTTGGACGATCACCTCGGGGCTTGATTCGTTAAGCTGCCATTTGCTCATTGAGGAAGGTTGCGATGGGCAGGCGGTTTTGCAGCGGGCGATTGATTTGGTCGAAACGCGCTTTCACATTCGCCATGCGACGATTCAAATTGAAATGCCGCACATCCGCCATGGGGAGATGGAAGTGTGAGGGCGGGTCATCCATGACCACGCCCTTCTGTTATTGGCTGACGCCAGTCCAATTGGTTTGCAAGGCTTCAAGGAAAATGCGCACGTTTTGTTTGTTTTCCATAATCGGTGCATAGATGTAGGAAAACATTCGGTAAAACGGTGGATGGTTCAGGCGAACGATGGACAGGTGGCCGTGCTCGATGTCGCGGGCGACGACGCTGCGCGACAGCAAGGACAGGGCGTTGCCGTTGATCAACGTTTCTTTAATGCCTTGGTTGCTGCTGATGATCATGAGCGATTTGACTTTCAGCCCGTTCGAGCGGATGAAATGGTTGAAATATTCCCTTGTTCCCGACCCGACTTCGCGCGCCACCCATGCTTCGTTTTGCAGCTCGGCGATCGTGACCTCCTCTTTTTGCGCCAGTTCGTGGCGGTTGGAGGCGACGATGACAAGCTCGTCCTGCATGAACGGATGAACGGACAGTTCTTTTTCGTTCGTTTGCCCTTCGATCAAGCCGATGTCGACTTGATATGATTTGACGAGTTCGACAATTTCTTTTGTGTTGCCGATCATGACCTCAAGCTCCAACTCTGGGTAACGTTTTTGGAAATCGGGCAAAAGCGGCGGCAAAATATACTCCCCAATCGTAAAGCTGGCGCCGATGGTCAATTTGCCTTTCACCGAATGATGGTGCTCCAAAATGTCTTGCTTTGTTTGTTCATAGAGCGCCACCATTTGTTTGGCGCGGTCGTACAACAGCTCGCCCGTCGGCGTCATGCGCAGCCGCTTCGGGGAGCGGATGAACAGTTTCGTCTGGAACTCCTTCTCTAAATTTTTAATGTGCAAGCTGACACTTGGCTGGGATAAATGGAGAATTTCCGCCGTCTTTGTGAAATTTTTCACTTCTGCTAACGTAATGAACGTCTTCAACTCGTCGTAATACATTGGCCAACCCCTCGCATGCAGCCTGACTGTTTTGTTGCGGATCATTATTAGTGATGTTAATAGTTTTAATAATTTATATTTATTTTACTAATGTTTTGTTTTGCGGTAAAGTGTAAATATGATACCCTCATTAAAGTATACTTGGCTTATAGGAATAATGGAATTTGGCGTTCGTCCTGTCGTTGAGACCGAAACGGCGCCAATCGTTCCATTTTATTTTATATTGTGAGGTGGACACCGTTGCAGCTGCAAGTAACCAACAGTCCGTTTACCCAGGAGCAGATTGAGCTTTTGAATCGTTTGTTGCCGACGTTGACGCCGTCGCAAAAGCTTTGGCTGAGCGGGTATTTGGCTGCTGCCGAGGCGGCGGTCGCCGTTTTGGATGCCGAAGCGCCGGCGCTGTTTGCTGGAAGCAGCAAACCGGTTTCGAAAGAAGTGACGGTATTGTACGGCTCGCAAACCGGCAATGCGCAAAAGTTGGCTGAAAAAGCCGGCAAGGCGCTTAAGGAGCGCGGATTCGAGGCGAAAGTGTCGTCCATGCTTGACTTTAAGCCGAATGAATTGAAGAAAGTCGAGACGCTGCTCATCGTCGTGAGCACGCATGGGGAAGGCGATCCGCCGGACAATGCGGTATCGTTTTACGAATTTCTCCACAGCAAACGGGCGCCAAAGCTCAACCATCTTCGTTTCTCTGTCTTGGCGCTCGGCGATACGTCGTACGAGCATTTTTGCCAGACGGGGAAAGATTTCGACAAACGTCTTGAGGAGCTGGGCGGAACACGGTTTTATCCGCGCTTCGATTGCGATGTCGACTATGAAGAAGCGGCGGCGAAATGGCTTGATGGCGTGCTTGGCGAGTTAAGCAAAGAAGCGAATGCCCATGTTGGGGCCACGCCGCTTTTGTCCGTTGCGGCCGCGGCGCCAAAAATGGAACCAGCTGTCGTCTATTCGCGGAAAAACCCGTTCCCGGCCGAGGTGCTTGAAAACATCAACTTAAACGGCCGCGGATCGAACAAGGAAACGCGCCATTTGGAATTGTCGCTCGAGGGATCGGGGTTGAAGTACGAACCGGGCGATGCGCTTGGCATTTTCCCGAAAAATGATCCCGAGCTTGTCGACCTCATCATCCAAGAAATGAAATGGAACCCGGAAGAAACGGTGACGATCGACAAAGATGGGGAAGTGCGGTCGCTGCGTGAAGCGCTCACCTCACATTTTGAAATTACGGTGCTGACGAAAGCGCTGTTGCAAAAGCTGGCGACGCTGTCAAAAAACAGTGAGCTCCAAGCGCTTGTGGCGCCCGGCAATGAAGCCAAATTGAAAGAATACGCCAAAGGCCGTGATTTGTTGGATGCGCTCCGCGATTTCGGCCCATGGGACGCCACTCCGCAGCAACTCATCTCCATCTTGCGGAAAATGCCGCCGCGCCTGTACTCGATCGCGAGCAGCTTAGCGGCCTATCCAGATGAAGTGCACTTGACGATCGGTGCGGTCCGTTATGAGTCGCACGGCCGCCTGCGCAAAGGGGTGTGCTCGACGTTCTGCGCCGAACGCGTCCAAATCGGCGATACGTTGCCGGTCTTTGTGCAGCCGAACCCGAACTTTTTTTCGGCCCCTTTTTTACACGCAATGANCTTTTCGGCGCGCTTTTCCGCGCCTTTATGCAAGAGCGCGAGGCCATCGGGGCGAAAGGAAAATCGTGGCTCTTTTTCGGGGACCAACACTTTATGACCGACTTCCTGTATCAAACCGAATGGCTCGCATGGTTGAAAAGCGGTGTGCTGACCAAAATGGATGTCGCCTTCTCTCGCGATACGGAGAAGAAAGTGTATGTGCAGCACCGGATGATTGAACGAAGCAAAGAGCTGTTCGGTTGGCTTGAGGAAGGTGCTGTCGTCTACGTTTGCGGCGACAAGCAACACATGGCGCGCGACGTTCATCAGACGTTGATCGAGATTATCGAAAAAGAGGGCGGCATGAGCCGCGAACAGGCGGAAGCGTATTTGACGGAAATGCAAAAGCAAAAACGGTACCAACGCGACGTCTATTAATCTCTAAAGAAGGAGTGGAATCGGAAATGGCGAAAGTCGTGTTAAAAGCGCCGGACGGACCGCCAAGCGATGTCGAGCGCATTAAACAGGAAAGCCGTTACTTGCGCGGCACGCTTGCCGAAACGATGGAAGACCCGCTCAGCGCGGGCATCCCAGATGATGACAACCGGCTGATGAAGTTTCACGGCAGCTACTTGCAAGACGACCGCGACGTGCGCACCGAACGGCAAAAACAAAAGCTTGAACCGGCCTATCAATTTATGATCCGCGTGCGCACGCCGGGCGGGGTGGCGACGCCCGAACAGTGGCTTGTCATGGATGAACTTGCCCGCAAATACGCGAACGGCACGTTAAAATTAACGACGCGCCAGGCGTTCCAACTGCACGGCGTCTTGAAATGGAACGTGAAAAAAACGATGCAAGCCATCAATGGCGCCTTGATGACGACACTCGCCGCCTGTGGCGACGTCAACCGAAACGTCATGTGCAACCCGAACCCGTACCAGTCGGAAGTGCATGCGGAAGTGTATGAATGGGCGAAGCTGATCAGCGACCATTTGCTGCCGCGGACGAGGGCGTATTACGAAATTTGGCTTGATGATGAAAAAGTCGCCGGCACGCCGCCGGTCGACGGTGAAGAAGAACCGATTTACGGTCCGACGTATTTGCCGCGGAAGTTTAAAATCGGCATCGCCGTTCCGCCGTCCAACGACGTGGATGTGTTCTCGCAAGACATTGGGTTCATCGCCATTGTCGAGGACGGCAAGCTCGCCGGGTTTAATGTCGCCATCGGCGGCGGCATGGGGATGACCCATGGGGACAAAACGACGTATCCGCAACTGGCGAAAGTGATCGGCTTCTGCAAGCCGGATCAAGTCGTGGAAGTGGCGGAGAAAATTATGACCGTTCAGCGCGACTACGGCAACCGCTCATCGCGCAAACACGCCCGCTTCAAATACACGATCGATCGGCTTGGGCTGGAAGCGGTGAAAGAAGAAATTGAGCGCCGCCTCGGCTGGAGGCTCGGCGAAGCGCGCCCGTACCATTTCGAGCATAGCGGCGACCGCTACGGCTGGGTCGAAGGCGTCAATGGGACATGGCATTTCACGCTCTTTGTCGAAGGCGGCCGCGTCAAAGACTACGACGATTACAAGCTGATGACCGGCCTGCGCGAAATCGCGAAAGTCCATACCGGCGATTTCCGGTTGACGCCAAACCAAAACTTGATCATCGCCAATGTCACGAGCGAGAAAAAGCCGGAAATCGAGGCGCTCATCGCCAAATACGGCTTGACCGACGGCCGCCGGTACACCGCCTTGCGCCGCAACGCGCTCGCCTGTGTCGCCTTGCCGACGTGCGGTTTGGCGATGGCGGAAGCGGAGCGGTACTTGCCGAAACTGCTCGATAAAATCGAGGAAATTATCGATGAAAACGGTTTGCGCGACGAAGAAATCACGATCCGCATGACGGGCTGTCCGAACGGCTGCGCCCGCCACGTGCTCGCGGAAATCGCCTTCGTCGGCAAAGCGGTCGGCAAATACAACATGTACCTTGGAGCCGCGTTCAACGGCACGCGCTTAGGCAAACTGTACCGCGAAAACATCGGCGAGGAGGAAATTTTGCGCGAACTGCGCATGCTCCTATCCCGCTATGCGAAAGAGCGGCTTGACGGTGAACACTTCGGCGACTTCGTCATCCGCGCCGGCATCGTCAAAGAAGTGACGGATGGGACGAATTTCCATGATTAAAGTGGTCAGGGTGAAATGGAAACCAGCCTCTCCTTGTTTAGGGGAGGTTGGTTTTTTGTTGCTTTCATGCAATGGCTTCGGTGTTTTGTTCATTGTAGCCGCATTCAATCTATATTAGGTTGTAATAAAGGATTTCCGATCTCCATGTCCTATCTTTATCACTTGAAAAGCTGGCACGGTGACAAAAAGAGCGAACAATGCTATGTAAAAAAGTTGCAACTTATATAATTCACAAAATATTTCAACTATATTATAGTAGTGTTATGAACTTGTATTTTTCAGATCATGACCAGGGGCAAACATTTTTTCCAAGATCGTATGCAGCGATCACGTGAATGGAAAGGGGGAGAAGATATTATGAAGATGGGAACAGAAAAACAAACATACTTGAATTACATCAATGGCGAATGGATTCATTCCTCCACTGGAAAAATCGAAGCCAGCCTTAACCCAGCCAACATCGATGATATCGTCGGCTACGTTCAAGAGTCCGGAGTCGAGGATGTGAACGTTGCGGTTGAGGCGGCGCGAAGGGCGCAGGCGGCATGGCGGAAGCTGTCCGGCCCGAAACGCGGAGAGTATTTGTTCCGCGCGGCTGACGTTCTTGAGAAACGGCTTGACGAGATCGCCGAAACGATGACAAGAGAAATGGGAAAAACGCTCCCGGAAGCAAAAGGGGAA
This sequence comes from Geobacillus thermopakistaniensis, assembly GCF_000498995.1. Lineage (NCBI taxonomy): Bacteria > Bacillati > Bacillota > Bacilli > Caryophanales > Anoxybacillaceae > Geobacillus > Geobacillus thermopakistaniensis. The sequence continues at coordinate 2,711 of NZ_AYSF01000047.1, read as the reverse complement.
GTGCAGCGGGGAGTCAATATTTTGCGCTACTATGCTGGGGAGGGGATGCGGTCCATCGGCGAGGTCATTCCATCCATGGACGGCGAAGCGTTGATGTTTACCACGCGCGTGCCTCTTGGCGTGGTTGGGGTCATCACGCCGTGGAACTTTCCAGTCGCGATTCCGATTTGGAAAATCGCACCCGCCATCGTCTATGGAAACACCGTTGTGTTTAAGCCGGCGCAAGAAACAGCTGTCACCGCCGCGAAAATCGTGGAGTGCTTTGATCAAGCGGGGCTGCCGGCCGGGGTTGTGAATTTGGTGACGGGCAAAGGATCGGTCATCGGCAATGCGATCGCCGAACACCCCCATATTCACGGCATCACCTTCACCGGCTCCAATGAAGTCGGCAAAACGATCGCCCAAAAAGCGGTGGCCCGAGGGGCGAAATACCAGCTGGAAATGGGCGGAAAGAATCCGGTGATCGTGCTCGAGGACGCTGACCTTGATCGCGCCGTCGAAGCGACGATTAGCGGAGGACTGCGTTCGACGGGGCAAAAATGTACGGCGACAAGCCGTGTCTTCGTTCAGAGTTCCATCTATGAATCGTTTAAAGAACAATTATTAGCGAAGATTAAACAGTTGAAAATTGGCGACGGACTGAAAGAAGGCGTCTGGATGGGCCCGTGCGCCAGCCGGAAGCAGTTGGAGACGATTCTTTCTTATATCGAAAAAGGGATCGAAGAAGGGGCGACATTGCTTTGCGGCGGCCGCCGCTTGGTCGATGGAGAGCTCGGAAACGGGTTTTATATAGAGCCGACGGTGTTTGAGAACGTATCCCCGAACATGACGATCGCTCGCGAGGAAATTTTCGGGCCGGTGCTCGCCTTAATTAAAGTGGACACGTTTGAAGAAGCGTTAGCCTTAGCCAATGACACACCGTTTGGCCTTAGCGCCTCGATTTTCACGCAAAATATCGGCAAGATGCTCGCGTTCATCCAAGACATCGAGGCCGGACTCGTCCGGATTAATGAAGAAAGCGCCGGCGTCGAACTGCAAGCGCCGTTTGGCGGGATGAAGCAGTCCAGCTCCCACTCGCGGGAACAAGGACGGGCGGCCATCGAGTTTTTCACGGCGATTAAAACGGTGTTTGTAAAAGGATAAGAAGTTGAGGAAAGTGCGCTGCCGTTTGGGCAGGGCGCTTTTTTAGCGTGAGGGAATTGGCAAAGGCGATTGTCGGCGAGCAAACGGTTTGCTTACATATAGAGGAAATAGCATGTGCGGGAGGGAGAGCGGCATGAGCCAATCAGGCGAGCAACGCCGGTATACGCTCGGCGAGTTCTTTTCTTTAGCTGGAGACGAGCGGATGGAGCTGTACGAAGGAACGATTGTGTTGATGTCCCCAGCTCCTTATGAGCATGAAGGGGTGGTCGCCAATTTGATTGCCGAGTTTCGCATGGCGTTAAAAGGAAGTCCTTGCCTTGTGTTCGGCAGCAATCTCCAAGTCGTTCTTTTGTTTGAAGATGAACAAAAAGGAACGAAAAATGTAACGGTGCTGCCCGACCTATCCATTATTTGCGATCGAACGAAACTGCGCCAAGGTCGGTGTTACGGCGCCCCCGACCTGGTGGTGGAAGTGTTGTCGCCAAGCACGGCCCGCAACGACCGGCTGCTTAAGCGTCATTATTATGAGAAAGCAGGAGTCCGCGAGTACTGGCTTGTCGATTATCAGCACCAGGTGATGGAAAAATATGTTTGGCAATCGGGGACGTTTCAGCTAGAAGACGTGTACGATGCAGCCAACGGAGCGGCTGCATCGACCATGTTTCCCGAGGTGCATTTTTCCGTGAAGGAGATTTTTGCGTTTTTGTCGTCGTAAAGAGCGGCACAGGCACATACAAAATAACAACAAGCATAACGGCCGACTCAAAGAAATGATCCGTATCGCGAAACGGGCAGCAGAGTCGGACTTGCCAGTGTTCATTATGGGGGAAAGCGGAACCGGCAAGGAGCTGTTCGCCCAGGCGATTCATCAGGAAAGCCCGCGGGCTGACCGCCCATTCGTTCCTGTAAACTGTGCGGCCATTCCTGACGCTTTGCTGGAAAGCGAATTGTTCGGCTATGTGGAGGGATCGTTTACACATGCGAAAAAAGGAGGAAAAATCGGGCTGTTTGAACTGGCGGACGGGGGAAATGGTTAAATAAGTTGAACAAGAGCTTAGATAACGGACAGGCGGGCTTAGGCGGCCCGCCTGCTTTATCGTCATAAAATGACATTCTTAATTTTGTAGATTTCCCGTTCGTGTTCGATGACTTTGTTCGAGAGGAAGGTGATGTCAAGCTTGATGTTGTTCAGCTGTTCGGTGAATGATTGGGCATGGGAATCGACTTTTTTCTCTAAGGCGTCGAGTCTTTGGTGGATGGAAGAGACTTCGCCGTGAAGTTTATGCACGTCCATCGCGAGGGCGTCGAGTGCAGCGTCGGTTTCATCCTGGCGGTGAAGAAGAGCAGACATCAGATCATACAGCTCTTTTTGGCCGGCTTTGATATGGGCTTGTTCTTCTTCTAACCGCTTTTGGCCTTCAAGGAGAGCTTGCTGGATCCGTCGGAATTCTTCCTGTTCTTTTCGCATTTCTTGCTGTTCTCTTCGGATCTCCTGCTGCTCTTTCCGCATTTCTTGCTGTTCTCTTCGGATCTCCTGCTGCTCTTTCCGCATTTCTTGCTGTTCTCTT
>NZ_AYSF01000046.1:25337-29643 GCF_000498995.1 Geobacillus thermopakistaniensis | reverse complement strand
TCAGAAAAAATGAGCCCCATCGCAATCGCCCCAGAAATCATGAACGCTTTTGCCGCTAGTGAAATGGCCGCATTGTAATCGTTCATGACAACATGGCGCATCGCATCAAACGCTGTTCCGCCCGGCACAAGGGGAATAATGCCAGAGACGATAAAAATCGTCGCCGGCGTTCGATAGCGGCGGGCGAACCCGTTGCTTACAAAAGCGACGAAAAACGCCGCTGCAAACGTGGCGGCGACACCGTCCACCCCCGACCGGGCGGCGGCCATATACATCGCCCAGCCGCTCATGCCGACAAATCCGCTGTGCGGCAGCAATCGTTTCGGAATATTGAAAATGACGCCAAACAGCGATGACGCCACAAAGCTAAGCAACAGCTGCACAATCATCATCGGTAACTCCCTGCTAACGAATCGATAAAATAAAGGCAATGCCGGTGCCGATCGCAAACGCGGTTAAAAACGCCTCAGCACCGCGCGACAAACCGGCGATCAAATGGCCGGCCATTAAATCGCGCACCGCATTGGTAATCGCCAGCCCCGGCACGAGCGGCATCACCGAGCCAATCATCATGTTTCCTACGTCCCTGACAAATCCGGCCCTTTCCATCAACAGCACGATCCCACCGGCGACAAAAGCGGCAAAAAATTCAGCGAAGAATCGGATTTTCACGAACCGATGCATCATTTCAAAACACCAAAACGCCATTCCACCAGAAAGAAGGGAAGGGAGAAAATGATTCATGCCGCCTAACAGCGAGGCAAAACAAGCGCTCGCCGCCGCTGCGGCAGCGGTTTGCTGCCAAAGCGGATAACCGAGTGGCAGCTGCTGAACGCGTTCCAGTTCTTTGCGCGCTCCGTCGAGCGACAGTTCGCCGCTGCTGATGCGGCGGGAAATGTGGTTGACAAGCGCCACCTTGGATAAATCGGTCGAACGCTCGGAAATGCGAATAAACCGTGTTACATTCGTTCCCTCAACGGAAAACATGATGCCCGTTGGGGTCACATAGCTGTGTGAGCGGGAAACACCGAACGAAGCGGCGATGCGCCCCATCGTATCTTCCACCCGGTACGTCTCCCCACCGCTTTCAAGCATCAATTTTCCCGCTAATAAACAAACATCAACAATGTCATCCACCCGCTCCGTCATGACCGGTTTGCTCCTTTCGTTTTCGCCCGGCATGGCATTGGCCGGTGCCCCCTTATCCCGTCAGCCCCACTAGGCGCTCATCGCAAAAACAAACTCCCACCAAACGGATTGGCAGGAGTCGCCTTGGATATCGTCGTTACCAAACTTATTTCCATTATACCAAACAGGCGGCTAACTGCCAAACCGTGAAGGGAATCTCACCGTTTCCCTTTCTTTCCTATTTTTCTGCTTCTTTCGCCTGATTTTTCGCGCCTACAGTCGAAAACAGACGGGTCAACTGCGAAAACGTTATAACGAAACCCAAAGCAAAAGGAGGAACGATGGTGATGAACAAGCGATTTTCGCTCCCTCGCATACTATCAACAAGCGCACTTGCCGCTGCTGTTGCGCTCACTCCTTACAGCCCGTCGGTGTTCGCCAGCACAGGAATCGAGGGGAAAACAGACGGCAACACGGCAACCGAAGCAGATGCCGGTGTCAACCACGACGTCCCGGTTTTGTTGCCAGGCGACTTTTTCTACTTTGTCAAAACCATGATGGAAAAAATCGAACTTGCCCTCACGTTTGACGATGCGGAAAAGGCGAAACGGCTCGCTGAATTCGCTGAAGAGCGGCTAGCCGAAGCAAAGGCGCTGCTTGAACGCGGAGACGTCGAGCAGGCAAAAGAAGTGCTCGCCAATGCCCTGAAACAACAAGATCAAGCATGGAATGTGTATGAAAAAACAAAACAAGCGGATGAACCAAGCGGGGAAACCGCAAAACCTGATGCCGAAGCATTGCGCCAACAGCTGGAAGAAAAATTTTCGCAAAACATCACGGCCTTGCAAGCCGCACTTGAACGGGTGAAAAACCCGCGCGCCAAAGAGGTGCTCGCCCGCAACATTGAAAAAGCGAAACAAAAACTGGAAAATAAAATCGAAAAGCGGCTGGCGAAACAGGCAGAACAAAGCAGCCAAGTAGAGGAAATAGGCGATGAACAAACAGCACCGACAGCACCGGCCGGCGAAACGGAGGAAGCGAAAAACGAGAGCGCACCAACGGCTCCTGAATCCATCGAAACAGAAAAGCCAGCCGCTGCACCGGTGGAAGACGATACAGCGGTTCGTCTAGATGAACAAACGAACACCGCCGCCAAAGCAGACACGAAATCGTCGCTGACGCGAGCCATAAAAGCGGAAGCAAAGGGCAGTGTCCGCCAAGGTGTCGCCGCGAGCGCCAAAGCAAACGGCCGGGAACATCAAGCAGCGGCAGCCGGAAAGCAGCAAGCAGCGTTCCGCGCCTCTGTCTCTGTTTCACAACCTCCGAAACAAACAGCCAAACCGCAGGTAAAAAACGACCATTCGCCGGCCCATAGAAAACAAGACAAGGAAGAAAAGAACAAAAAATAAGTTCCGTTTTTGAAGCTGTTGCTAAAGCAAGGGCTGTTTTCCGAAGCGAACGGGAAACAGCCCTTTCTCCTTGACAATAATGGACATCGTCGTTCCATTGTTCTTTCACCTCCGCCTTAACCGCTCGCTTCCTTGCTCTTGCTTCCGTCATTCAGAATATTCGAAATTCTAATAAACCCCAAAACATAGAGGATCGTAAATCCCCAGCTAATCACTTCGCGAATCACAATCGCTCGGTCAAACGCCTCGATGCCATAGCGAATAATCAAATGCGCTTTGATTGCCGCCAGCAATCCATCGCGCAGGGCAAAGCCAACGGTGATCCATTGAAAAAGAGGAAACACATCACGTTCCAAAAACCGCTTTTTCATCACCGAGCGCGGAGCTCCCTGCATTTCCACAAAATCAAGGGAAAAATAAAGCATCACCGGCCGCCTTACCACAACAGTCACCAGAAAACAGACAGCCAAAACGATCGAGTACCATACATCGTTCCATAACATTTGCAACGCTGATCCAGCCAACACGTTCAATAGCGTACTAACCGCCAGATTGACAATCAAAAACGTGCCGAACCATTGCACTTTGCGAATGAGCCAATAGCGATAAACGGTATAAACCGCTCCCGGCACGGTGCAAATGAGCATCGCCCCATACTCCCCGACCGGCCCGCGCAACGCATGCCAGAGAACGATCGGAAATACGACATACAACACGACATCAAGCATGACGATCCGCTTCCCCATCCCTCGCCCTCCTTACGTCTACTTGCTTCTTTAGTATACGAGTGAATCACTCACCTCGTTTTCACGCCAATGACCCGCAAACGCCCCGGCTCAATCCAAGCAAATACTTCCCCTTCTCCTGCATCCTCGCCATCCGCGTGGATCGGGACAGGAGCGGCAGGGCGGATGCGCACGTTCCGACCAGTGAACACGCAAACTTCTTTCATTCGTACATGCCCGCCCCAAAATACGGTTAAAAACAGCGCAAGAATTTTCCAACGCGGCATCGGCCCGACGACCGTCACATGAAGCAAGCCGTCATCGGCCCGGACGGACGGAGCGATGCGCATTCCCCCACCGTAGTATGGGTGATTCGAAACCGTTGCCAGCCAGGCCTTCAAAAACGAATAATTCTGTCCATCCACACAAATATCAAGGTCAACCGGTTGATAGCGAAACAACTCTCTTACTAAATAAAACACATAAATGAACGAACCGAGTCCAAAACGATTCAGCCTCCCTTTCCATTTTGAACGGTTGGCCATGCGGGCGATATGGGCGTCAAAACCGCAGCCGATGCTGTTGGCAAACACGCCGTCGGGCACGGCGCTGCTGGCAAAACGGCCGAGATCGAAAGCCAAATCCTTGCCGGATCGAACGTCACTCAACAGCCGTTGGAGCGCCTGTTTCGGTTTTCGGGCAAGACGGAAACCGCGGACAAAGTCGTTTCCCGTTCCGGCGGGGATGCAGCCAATCGCAACGTGCGGAAACGAACCCGCTCCGTTCACCACTTCATGCACGGTCCCATCGCCCCCGACCGCCGCAATCACCGTCGGCTCGACGCTTTCCTCGCCGATTCGTCGGGCGATTTCCTTTCCTTCTCCCTTTCGGCTCGTCCAATATGCCTGATAGGCGATTCCTTCCCGATCCAGCAGCGGTTGCAGCTGCTTCCAAATGGACACGGACCGGCCGTTTTTGGCGGCTGGATTGATAATGAAATAAAGGTTCATCCTCTTTTTTCGGCGGAGTTTTCGGATACTAATC